>JBCDFX010000369.1:0-4464 GCA_039177155.1 Cyanobacteria bacterium P01_H01_bin.119 | reverse complement strand
GACATAAACGCGGGTGCCAGGTAACAGATTGCGGAAACACCTATTTCCCGGTTGCAGGCAAAACCTACGGGTCTTTTTAGGGTGATGACATAATTGAGACATCTTCTCGCAGTAAGCAAGGCGTCAACTTCTCACCGCGCCCATAGCGATGGATACGTTTATGATTAATGCCTCCCAAATGGTTTGCTAAATTCGTCCCGGTAAAGTTGAGTCCCTGGCTTTGATGACTGATACCCTGTTTCGCGCTTATGTTCCCCTGCTGCTGTGGCCAGGGCTCGGACTGCTGCTGTTTCGCGTGCTGCCCGATACCTTTCCTCGGCTGCTGGGCCGAACCCTGTACTGGGTCGGGGTACCCTTGGAAATTTTTAGCCTGATTCGACGGGCCAGTCTGTCGGGCCGGGTGGGAGTGACGCCTTTGATTACGGTGTTAGGTCTGGCCACTGGCCTGATACTGGCAGAAATCTGCTGGCGCGGGCTTAGCCAACTGGCCAAGGCTGAGTCAGCATCGGCCGCTCAAGGCTGGAATCCGCTTTGGGCTGAAACCTTAACCCCTGAGCCCCATAAGCCACCCGCAGAGCTAGATCCCCCAATAGATTCAGTCTGTGATTCTGCCTCCGTCGCGCCTAGCGAGAACCGAGCGCTGCGCGGCAGCTTTACCCTGGCCTCCATGATCGGCAATACGGGATTTGTAGGGTTAGCGATCGCCCCTACTCTTATTGATCCCGACTATCTGAGCTGGGTTGTGTTTTACAGCGTGGCCCACAATATCGTCGGTAGCTACGGGTTAGGTGTGTTTGTCGCCAGCTACTTTGGTCGCCCCGAACTGGGCTCAAGCCTTTGGCAACGGCTACGAGAGTTGTTGAGGGTTCCAAGTCTATGGGCCTTTGGCTTAGGACTGGCAACGCGATCGCTGCCCTTTCCTGATTTGGTTGAAACCGGGCTGGAGAGGTCTGTCTGGGTCGTGATTCCCCTGGCGCTGCTGCTGATGGGAATGCGTTTAAGTCAGGTGCGCAGTTGGCAAAGTGTGCGGCTGGCGCTGATACCCTGTTTAATCAAAATTGGCCTGATTCCCCTCGTCGTCGGTACCGTAACCTTACTGGTGGGGCTGCCCAAACCTGCCTGCCTTGCGATGGTGCTTATGTCCGGAATGCCCAGCGCCTTTGCCAATTTAATTTTGGCGGAAGAGTACGATTTAGATCGGAATTTGATTGCTACCGCGATCGCCCTCAGCACCAGCCTGATTCTAGTTACCGTTCCCCTCTGGCTCTGGCTATTCGGATAACATTATGGGCAAAGTTCCGTTGTCCACTCCTGAGTTCGCCAGCAGTAGTGCTGCTGCCCGACCCAAATTAACCGCTTTGTGTCACCATCAAAGCTCTCAAACTCTAGGCGATAGCGATAGCCGCCAATTGAATCGTCGGCAACCCCTTCATTCACCACCGTTACCACTTCGCCATAGTTTTCAACCGTAATCACAGTTGGTTTTTCGGCTTCTCCTAAAGTGGCGCGCCCAAAAGCCTCCATCACCAGCGCTTCTAGTTCAGAGGTTTGCAGCGCCCGATCCCGCAGTTCTGCCGGCAGCGTGTCAAAATCGATGGTTTCATACTGACGCCGCAGGGCATTGCGGGCTGGATCATCTAACGGTGCCCGCCAAAATTCCCAAAGGTCAGCCAGATCAGCGGCAGCCATATCGCTCTGAATCCGCAAGCAGTTCCCCTGGAAACAGGCCGTCGGCGGCTGATCAGAGAGCACATAGGGCCGATATTGGGAGTAGTCTGCACAGTTTTCCTCATAGCGGCCAATGGTGGTGCAGGCTTCGTAATAGGTCACCACATCCCCGCTGGCGATCAGCTCGTCTAAGACATTAAAGTTGATTGCGTCGTTGCCCTCTGATATGGGCAATTCATCCGGAGCGGGCGGATTTGCTAGAGCATCTTTATCAAACACCTGCTCCAACGGAATGCCCTCTCGCAGGATGTAAGTGTGGGGGGCCATTGTCATTCCCTCTAAGAACGCACAGCCCTCTGTAAACCCTTGGGGCATACTGGGCAGCAGCCTATCTTCAGGGGCGACACTGCTTTGATACGCCTGCCAGGTAAAACAGTCAGCGGTTGGGGTTGCCGCCTTGGCAGACACATTGGGGTCAGTGGATAAGTCACCCGTGGATTTCTCTGCTTTTGCCGTTTGAGATATGTCGCTCAGCGGGGCGGGTGTCAATTCGGCATCGACTTCACCAGCAGGGATAGCCGCATCAGGGGAGCTGCACGCGGCTCCACCCACCATTAGCGCAGTGACAGCAACAAGCTGAATAAAAGGGGTTCGATAGGAGAGTCTCATAAATAACTGAGCAACATATAAGGGGCACGCTTTATCCTTCAACCCAGCGCTATCCGTTTCGGATCTTTTCTTGAGTAAACGCTATTACAGTTGAAAGGCTGCTTAGGACATTCGACTGCGTCGCGGGGCTCCCATACTCAGGGTTACAGTGCCGAAGCTATCCGTAGCAACGCGATAAACGCAATAGGTCTTCTATCCTTCGCCGTCTTCAAAGTGGCTGACCCGTCGCACCAAAATCACCGTAAAGTTTGGATTTTGGGCAATAAGAACTGGAATATTGCCGTTGAGCACCTGGCTTAGCAGCCCTTCTCGGCTGGCTCCGAGCAAGATGGTATCTCGCTGCTCCCAGCGGGCAATATCCAAGATGGCTTCTGCAGTCTGCGGATTACGTAGCGCAATCGATTGAATGGTGCCTTTAATTTGGGTTCCGAGACGGGTCGCAATTTGATCAAGATATCGCAATACGCTGGGAGAAGGCCGTTTGGGTGAGACATGGCACAGCCTAATATCCGTATCTGCCTGGAGAGAGACCAGCCCCGGCAGCAGATCGAGGGCCCGCCTGACATTGGGGCCGCCGGCCACCGGTATCAGCCAGCGCTGTTGCTCAGACGATTGGGAGCCAGGCCGTAGCAGCACCACATCGCAGGGGGCCTGACGAATAATGGTGTCTACCACGACTCCAAATACCCGACCCGGCGTATTTGAGTGCTGCTGCCAGCCCATCACCATTAAGTCGATATGTCGCTCCTTAATAATTTCGAGCAGGGGAGTGCTGACTTCGTGGGCGGTACGCACTTGAGTATGCACTGAAATATCCGCCGTTTTGCCCATTTGCTGGGCCTGCTGAAGCAGTTGCTGACTCTCGGTTAAATCGACGGTAACGGCGGCAGGGGAATGGCTGCGCGGCACCTGAACAATATGGACGCACTCCAGCTCGTAGCGGTGGTGCTGGGCTAAAGCGATCGCGCATTTAAGCAATCTGGGTGCGGTGTCAGGATCGCTAAGGGGCAGCAGCAGTCGGCCTTCTCCCAGCGCTGGGGCACGGGTTTGATAAACCGTGTAGGAGGGTTCTGCCTGGGGGCCAGCGGCGGGCTGATCGAGGCGATCGGACTCGGCGCGGATTATGTCCCCACGGGTAATAATGCCGACTAGATGTTGGCCTTCCGTGACGGGCAAGCGGCTGATTTTAAGATGGTTTAACAGGTGCAGCACGTGCCCCAAAGACGCTTCTGGGCTAACGGTGACCGGGTGGGGAGTCATAATATCGGCCAGCACAGGCTTTTGAAGACTGCGATCGCTTTTGTTTAAATCGCTCTGGGTGACAATGCCCACCAGCTTGCCCCTAGCCATTACCGGAAAACCCCGGTGGTGAGAGCGGGAAAACGCCTGCACCGCTTCGGGAATAGGCAGCGTACGCTCTAAGGTTTCGACCCGGCGCTGCATTAAATCTTTGGCTTTGAGGGTGGCCCAAGGGGGAGCCGGGGCCACTGCCGGATCGAGGTCAATGCCCTGCCAGGCCAGCAGCTTATTGTAAATAGATCCTGGAGACACCCGATCGGCAATCAGATAGGCGATCGCCGAGCCAATCATCAGCGGCAGCACCAAGTTAAAATCCGTGGTCATCTCAAAGACAATCACAATCGCCGTAATCGGAACCCGCGTTACCGCGCTAAAGAAGGCCCCCATCCCCGTTAGGGCGTAGGTTGTGGTGTTGGCAAAATCGCTGCCAGCCCCCGCCAGCAGCGGCAAATTTTGCATGGCTTCCGCCGCAACGCTAACCAGACAGCCCAGGGCCGACCCCATCACCAGAGCCGGGGCAAAAATTCCTCCCGGGGCGCCAGAGCCGTAGGCCAGCAGGGTTAGGCCAAACTTCGACATAAACGCCAGGGCTATCACGCGCCAACTGGCGGACCCGGTGACTAAAACCTCCCGCAGTTCGGTATTTTCTTGGGCGGCAACGGGCAGCAGTACCCCCACCAGCCCCGTAATTAGTCCGGCCATACCGATGCGCCAGGGCACCGATACCTCTTTCATATCCCGAAAAAAGCCTAGACTGACAAACCGGCCGCGGCTAAAGCCGGCCCCCAGCAGCCCTGCTAGCACCCCCAGCAGCACCAAAAATGGCAG
>JBCDFX010000368.1:0-4477 GCA_039177155.1 Cyanobacteria bacterium P01_H01_bin.119 | reverse complement strand
TTGTGGGCAACTGCATATAAACGTAGTCGCATTGGACGTTGTCAAAGATGGTGTCTGTCGAAATGCTCCAGTCTTGAATATAGGCCCCGGTTAGGCTGGCTCCGCTCAAATCGGCGCCATAGAGCTGGGCCTGCACCAGTTTTGCGCCGTCTAGCTTGGCGTCTTTAAGGGTGACTCCGCTTAATTTAGCGCCGATAAAGCTGGCATCAGTTAGATCTGCTCCGTCGAGGTTGAGACCGCGCAGATCAAACTGATCAAAATTTTGCTCTCGTCCGTTTAGCGAAACCACGAGCTGGCGAATTTTAGGGTCTTCAAGGTATTCTTCGTCGGTGCGGGCCTGGGCCAAAAATTTGGCCTGGTGCCAGCGGGTACGGGTCAGATTAGCATTACGAAAATCGGCCTGTCTAAGATTGGCGTTGCTGAAGTCTGCATTGGTTAAATCGGCGTTTCTAAAGCTGGTGCTGCGGTAGTTGCTGATGGCGATCGCAAACCAATAAATCATCGCGTATTTTCGATTTTCCGCGATGGCTTGAGCACCAACATAAAGACTTAAACAAACGTAGATGATAGAAACAGGTATGCCGACACCAACTCTTATCCAAAGTTTCCAAATTTGGGCATAGAGTGCTTCTCCCCCCTGAGCGATTGACAAGTATGATCCTAACGCTATAAAGACAAGCATTATTATTAAGAGCGCTATCCGAAAAAATCGCTTAAGAAGACTCTGTATAACCGCAGCAGTAATTGCGCCAGCTATCACAATAGTCGTATTAATCGCTATCCATATCGCAACAACAAATACGCCAAGCATTGCTGGATTAAAGTCTGAAAATATTGCAAATATTGAGGAGGCGATCGAAACAAAAACAAGAAACAGCGGAAGTGTAATACTAAGCCCGCTACGAATAATAATTAAGATTGAGGAGCCAAAAAGCCCAATCCCAATCAGGCAGAAAAAAATCCGTCCTGCTAAAGAGTCTATCTCTGGGAGCCAATCGCCCATCAAAGTGCCCCAGTAGCCTGCGGCAAGGCTAGAGATTGCCACAGCCACAACGAGGCCCGTTTTTAGTAAAAGCGCCCAGGTCGGTGCAATTCCCGCTTTTACGCTATCTAAATTTGCATCAGGCAGACTAGCATCTGAGAAATTTGCTCCGCTAATATTGGCATGACTAAAATTGGCACCAGATAAATCCTGATGCTGAAAAGAACGACCTTTTAACTGTTGATGATGAAAGTCGTGTTCCATTTAGAATGTCAAGAAATTATTTCTCAGGGACTTACGCCGTGAACTCCTTTCACTGGTTCGACGCCAATCTTTTGAAGATAAATCCAAAGATATCTCCTCCGCCTCCAGTGGCAGTACTTGCACACACGCCCTCAATGGGGCTAAAGTAGCCCATTGGTCTGCTTTCATCTGTCTCCGTCTCACCAATGCCGACCTCTCTCCATGTTCGCGGGCAATCTTCCCACTTTGCATAGAACTCTGCATAGACTGCTTGAAACGCACTGTCGAAATTTGACGGCTCTATCTCCTGTCCCAACAATGTCAAGGCAATTGCCGTATATTTGCGAAGCTGTAGATTATCTTGAGGATCTTCCAACTGTGGATTGTTTAAGGTCTCTTGCAGCGCATCTATCACGGCTTGATTAGACGGATCGGCGAGACCTAATACTCTCGCGCTCACCTGGCTGACTTCAGGATCGTTTGATTTAAGATTGTTGATCAGCACTGCAAGCGATGGATCAACCTCAAGCAGTGCCACAGCCGCATAGAGGCGTGTGCCGTAAGAGGTCTGTAGCGTCTCTTCCAAGGTGTTAGTTACCGATGCGGTTGTTGGCCCAATCATCATAAGTGCGTCTAACGCAGAATCCTTCACTATCCGATTGGGCGCATCCACATCAGATGTGTCTCCTAACAGAGGAATAAGTGCTTTGGCAGCAGTTTCAGCAGCAGCTTCGTTAGCGGCTCCAAGCTCACCCAAAAGAGTTGCCGCATCTCCTCGAATCGGTGAAGATGGAGACTCTAAAAACTCTTCTATATAGGGAACCGCATCAGCTCCCATTGCAGCGATCGCGGCTCGCGGTCTGTTCAGATCCTCATTGGGGCCAGCAGCGTTAAGCTTTATAAATCGCAGCGCCAGAGCTTCCCCCTCCTCTGCCCAAAGCAATTCAGAGTCAAGTGGATCGAGGATGCCATCTTCCTTGAGCCCAAAGAATTTCTCAAACTCTGTCAATGCTTCTACGGTTAGCTGATCGAACTCGCCAGTGACCTGTAACTGCTCTTGACCCGCTAAAGGGAATCCCCTATTTTTAAGCTGAATTTGCAGCAGTTCAACTTCCTCTCCTTGATCACCAAACTCAAGCACACCGCTGTCCTTTGAAGCTTGACAAAAAAGTCCCCTTTCAAGCGCGGCATGAGTCCGCGAACCGGCAATTCCATCAACTAATAAGCCATGCTGACGTTGAAAACTTCTGACAGCGGCGCTGGTAACATCGTCGTAATACTCAAGATTAGGCACAACCACTACAAGTGACGCTGATTCCGGTAAACACTGGGCCTCTTTTAACCGCTGTTTCAGATACCGAACATCAGTTCCGGAGTCCCCTGGCCTCAGCACAGGCATTGCTTTTACTAACGGCGCAGCAGTCGCATAGGCCAGCAGCGCTAAAGATAGGCTTGCTCCAGCTTTTAGCGAGGTAGAGGCAGGTTCAGTAGGGTCGTCTTGTTCGTAGATGCAGTCGTAATGCAGACAGGCTAAAACGTCTAGCATTGGCTAATCTGGCGGTAGATGATGACTTCAACAATCTACTGAGACCCATCTGAGATAGCAAGCGCCTTAATCTTTAAAGCAGAATCAGTCGCTCAGAAGCACAGTCACCATTGCTAATCCAAAATCGATCGCTATGCTATTTGTCGCTTGATTAGCTTGGCAAACAGGCCCGCCTGATCCGCCGCTAGTTCCTCAAAGCTGCCCTGCTGCACCACCTTACCGGCCTCCAACACATAGATGCGATCGGCATTGCGAATGGTGCTAAGACGGTGGGCTACCACAATGCGGGTAACCTTTAGCTCATCTAGGCTTTGGCTAACGATCGCCTGAGTCCGATTGTCCAAGGCGCTAGTGGCTTCATCTAGCAGCAGCACTCTAGGTTTCAGCGCCAAAGCACGGGCAATAATTAGCCGCTGCCGCTGACCGCCAGATAGGTTTCCGCCCCCTTCGCTAACCACCGTATGCAGCTTCATCGGCATGGCCCGCAGGTCATCTGCAAGGCCCGATCGCTCCGCGGCCAGCCAGGCATCTTCTAGGGAAATCAAAGCACCGCCGGCAATATTGTCAAAAATTGATCCGGCGCTAATGCGTCCGTTTTGCAGCACCACTCCTAGCTGACGACGCACGGCGGATACATCGAGCCCCGCTAAATCTTGTCCATCAAAATAGACTGATCCGGTAATGGGGGTTTCAAAGCCCAGCAGCAGCCGAAAAATCGTAGACTTGCCTGAGCCAGATGGCCCCACTAAGGCAATAAATTCACCCGGTTTGGCTTCGACAGACACCTGATTTAAAATCAACGGCCCATCGTCCCGGTAGCGAAAGCTAACCTGCTCCACCTGGATAGAGCCCGTAAGCCGCCCCGGATCGGCTTTATCGCGGTTAACTTCGGGCTCGGCAGCCAGAATCGGCTGCGATCGCTGCCATAGGGGAATCACATCCAGCACTTCTAGGGCCGTTAAGCTTAAGCTGGTGGCTCCGCCAATAAAGGTGCCGTAAGCCACATTGAAAGCGATAAACATACCTGGAGTCAGTCCCGTATCGCCCCCCACCAGGGTGCTGGCCAGCAAAAACAGGGCTACGGTGGTTAGCGTCGGCAAAATCGCGTTAAATACGCTAACGCCGTCTTCAATGCGCTGGGTGCTGCGCACCAGGCGCAACTGCTGGCTATACTTGCGACCCCAGTGGGCAAAGGCGCGGGTTTCGGCTCCGGCCACCCGCAGCTTGGGCACGCCGTTAATCAACTGCACCAGCATGCCGCCGATTTCCCCTTCGAGCTGCATCTGCTGCTTATGAATACGGATCAAAAAGACTCCAGTACCCACGGTGACGCCCATTACAATCAGGGCCACCACCAGCGCCAGGGTCGCCAGAGAGGCGCTGTAGTAAAACAGCAGCCCTAAATTGAGCAGCGAGAACAGCCCAACAAATAAAGACTGAAGCACATTTCCGCTAAGGCGACGGCGAATGGCGCTAATAGCGGATACCCGGGAGTTTAAATCGCCGATGGAATACTGGCGGAAAAAGTTGGTGCGCAGCTTTAGCAGCCGGTCCCACACGGCGGCCTGCAGATTGGCATCGGAGGCAGTTTCGATCCGCATAGAGGCGATCGCCTGGGCCAGCTGAAAGGCCGCCTGACCAAAGGACGCCGCCAGCAGGGCAACCCCAATCTGAATCAGCAAAGAAGTATTGCCGTAGGGCACCGC
>JBCDFX010000367.1:0-4489 GCA_039177155.1 Cyanobacteria bacterium P01_H01_bin.119 | reverse complement strand
GCGCGAAACAGGGGCGCGATCGCCGCTTCCAAGCGATTTTGCCCCTGCGCGGCAAGATCCTTAATATCGAAAAAACCGACGACGCCAAAATCTACAAAAACAATGAAATTCAGGCCCTGATTACGGCTCTGGGCCTAGGCATCAAGGGGGAAGACTTTGACAGTTCCCAACTGCGCTATCACCGCATTTGTCTGATGACCGATGCCGATGTGGATGGCGCCCATATTCGCACCCTGCTGCTGACCTTCTTCTATCGCTATCAGCGGGAGCTAGTCGATCAGGGCTATGTTTACATTGCCTGCCCGCCGCTGTACAAGGTGGAGCGGGGGCGCAACCACTATTACTGCTACAGCGAGCGGGAGCTGACCCAGCTGGTGCAGGAGCAGTTTCCGGCCAACGCCAACTACACCGTGCAGCGCTTTAAGGGCTTGGGTGAGATGATGCCCGCTCAGCTTTGGGATACCACTATGAACCCGGACACCCGCACCCTTAAAAAAGTTGAAATTGAGGATGCGGCCGAAGCGGACCGTATCTTTACCGTGCTGATGGGCGATCGCGTGGCTCCTCGCCGGGAATTTATTGAGACCTACGGGCCCCGTCTAAACCTAAACGACCTCGATATTTAGAGTTGATCTTTAGAGCGCGTCATCAATTAAAACCAGAATGTTTCCGGTATAAGCATTGCCGCGCCCGCCCCGCATAACAAATTAGGGGCTGAAACACCTCCGAATAAAGACTTGACTGCTAAATGATGACAGCCCCTAAGGCTACCGTCAATCTAGTAAATGCTCTGGTCGATTTTTGGGCGGCGCTTTGTCCTCAGCGGCTTGGGGAACCGATGGCGTCTCGATCTCTGCCCCATCATAGGTGGGCACCAGAGAAAGTTGGGTATTGCGCCGATCGGGTTTAGGGCGCTGACGGCGGCGGCGGGAGACCTGCTCTTCGGTGGTGGCCTCGGCAATCACTTCGTACAGAATGGCCTGCTTATCGCGGTGACCCTTGCGCAAGATGCGCCCCAATCGCTGGATATATTCGCGGGTAGAGCCGGAGCCAGAGAGCAAGATAGCAATGCCTGCCTCTGGGACATCTACCCCCTCATTTAATACATGGGAAACGACCAGGGCCGAATAGGTGCCGTCTTTAAAGGCCTGCAGAACCTGATGGCGTTCTTTAACGGCTGTTTGATGGGTAATCGCTGGAATCAGAAAATCTTGAGAAATTCGGTAGACCGTGGCGTTATCGTTGGTAAAAATCAGGGTTCTGTTGGGAAAGTGCTGGGCCAGCAGCGCTTCGAGAACGGCTAATTTTTCCTCGGTGCCCAGGGCGATCGCTTTGGCTTCGCGGTGGGCCAGCATGGCCCTGCGCCCGGCCTGAGAGCGGGCACTGGCCTGGACAAACCGCTGCCAGCCCTGGGCTGAGCTGAGCCAGATATTGTTCTGCTGCAAAAACTGATTGCGCTGATGAATTCGGGACTCGTAGCGATCGCGCTCTGCTTCGCTTAGCGAGACCTTAATTTGCTCTACCCGATAGGGCGCTAGGGTATGCCCTGAGAGTTCTTCCGGCGTTTTGTGATACACCACAGGCCCCAGCAGCGTTGCCAGATCGCTGTGGCGACCGTCGGCCCGATCAGGGGTAGCCGTCAGGCCCAGCCGGTAGGGGGCGATCGCATATTCGGCAATCACTCGGTTAAAATCGCTGGGCAAATGGTGGCACTCGTCACAAATCAGCAGCCCGTACTGATTGCCTAAGCTCTCAGCATGGATGGCGGCGCTGTCGTAGGTCGCCACTAAAATAGGGCTGCGATCGCGAGAGCCGCCCCCCAGCAGCCCCACTTCCACCCCAGGAAACGCCGCCTCTAGGTGGGCATACCACTGATGCATTAAATCTAGGGTGGGCACCGTAATTAGCGCGCTGCGCGGCACCGCCTCCATAGCCAACTGGGCTAGGTACGTCTTACCCGCCGCAGTTGGCAAAACCACCACCCCCCGCCATTTAGCGTTTACCCAGGCTTGCAGGGCCGATTTTTGATGGGCGTAGGGCGTCATCACCAGCTGAGGATTTAGCTCAAGGGGCTGAAACTGCTGAGCCTGATTGTCAAAGGCGATCGCGTCAGTTTTAAGGGCGTTTACCAAGTTGCCGTACTGATGGGCAGGAATGCGAAATCGCTCAATCCGGTCATCCCAAGTTGCATACTCAAACCAGGCCCTGCCCCGGGGCGGCGGATGGAGGGTGAGAGTCCCCCGGTCAAATTTTAAGATTGGCGTTCGCGCCATGGCCAAGCGGGTAGAGTTGACCTTATTCTAAGCGCTGTCTCGGATTAAAGACCGCACGCTAGCAGCCGCTCGCACCTGGGTAAAGAGAGGATCGGTTTCGACCTTGTTGTGAAACAGTTTGGGGCTGAGCTGAAGTACCCGCTGAAGATTTTGGGCCGAAGCCTCGGCCTGTCCCTGCAGGGCGTAGCTGACCGCCCGTCCATACCAGGCGTTGGGATTATTGGGCCGATGCTGAAGGGCGCTGTCAAAGCTAGCGATCGCCTCATCAAAGCGCTTAAGGGTATTGAGCACAAAGCCTCGGTAGTTCCAGGCGTAGTGACAATCTGGCTTGAGATTTAGGGCGGCATCCAGGCTGTGGATTGCCTGCTCATAGCGCCGCAGGGCCGCAAGGGCAACGGCTCGGTTGTACCAGGCGTGGTAGCTGTGGGGGCGGCGGGCCAGAGATTGATCAAAGCTGGCGATCGCATTCTTAAACTGTTTGAGACGCAGTTGAGCGTGGGCCAGATTGTAGAGTGCCTTACCGTCATTGGGATCGAGGCTAACGGCTTGTTCAAAACTGGTGATCGCCGCCTCATAGACGCCCTGTTTGGCCTGCACAATGCCCAGACCATGCCAGGCCAAGGCACTCTGGTCGTTAATCAGTAAGACCGTTTTGAAGCTTTCTTCAGCAGAGGAATAGGCTTCGAGTTCGATTAGGGCATAGCCTCGGTAGGTCCAGGCTTCCGCGTGACCGGGCTGCTGAATCAAAACCTGATCAAACTTGGCCAGCGCCCCGCGGTAGCGGCCAATGTCGTATAGGGCTATTCCCTGACCGTACCAGGCATCTACGGGAGAATTTAATTCGATAGATGAGTAGCTGCACACGATGATGGCATGTAAGAACAGAGACGGCTAAGGCTGAATGGTTCTAGTTTGCCCGTAGCCGCGATCGCGGCTTGATAAGATAAAGAGCGACAGAGTAATCTTTATTTTCGACCCGCTACTGACAGTAGTTCTGCTGATAACGCCACAGTTATGGTCTTCTCTCTCACTGGTTTCTGCGAGTTTTCACGGGGGTCGGCGGTTCGACTCAAACTGGTTAATTCTATGATGGCGCATTGACGGCGATGGCGCATTGACTAAAGGCAATCACCCGTTAGATTCCAACCTAAAAATCTATGGCAGATTCAACGATCTATCGCATCGAAAAAGACTCCATGGGAGAGCGGCAAATTCCTGCCGGAGCCTACTACGGTATCCAAACTTTGCGCGCCGTTGAAAATTTTCCCATTAGCGGTATCAAGCCCTTATCGACTTATGTAGACGCCTGCGTTCTGATTAAGAAAGCAGCGGCAATTGCCAATGGTGAACTGGGCTGCATTCCGGCAGAGATTAGCCAGGCTATTGTCAACGCTGCGGATGAAGTGCTGGCGGGGCATCTGCGGGATCAGTTTGTGGTAGATATCTATCAAGCCGGAGCCGGGACCTCCCACCACATGAACGTCAACGAAGTGCTGGCGAACCGAGCCTTAGAACTGCTCGGCGGCAGCAAGGGAGACTACCAGCGCATCAGCCCCAACGACCACGTCAACTACGGCCAGTCCACCAACGATGTGATTCCAACGGCGATTCGCATTGGCGGGCTGCTGGCGCTAAATCAGCGGCTGTTTCCGGCTTTGAGTGATGCGATCGCTGCCTTAGATACCAATGCCGAGAAATTTCAGGATATCGTGCGCTCCGGGCGAACGCATCTGCAGGATGCAGTGCCCGTGCGCCTGGGGGAAACCTTTCGGGCCTGGGCTCAGATCTTAAGCGAGCACCTAATTCGGATCGAAACGGCCTCCGGCGATTTGACTCTGCTGGGGCTTGGCGGCAGCGCTGCGGGCACCGGGCTCAATACCCATCCCCAATACCGCTTTCGGGTTGCCGAACTGCTGGGGAAATTTATTCAACACCCGGTTCAGGTAGCCCCCCATCTGATGGCCGCGATGCAGAGTATGGCTCCCTTTGTGGCGGTTTCGGGTGCGCTGCGCAATCTCGCCCAGGACTGCGTCAAAATTTCCCACGATTTACGCCTGCTAGACTCTGGCCCCAAAACCGGACTCAAGGAGATTCAACTGCCCCCTGTGCAGCCGGGCTCCTCTATTATGCCGGGCAAATATAATCCGGTTTTGGGGCCAGAGTCTAGCAGGCGTAAATCGTGGGAAATTTTGACGCAGTCCTGGGCGAGATTGCGC
>JBCDFX010000366.1:0-4490 GCA_039177155.1 Cyanobacteria bacterium P01_H01_bin.119 | reverse complement strand
CGCTGCCAGAGCGCGATCGCGTCCGAGCATTTATGGCAGAACGCCCCACGCCAAATCCGATTGAGGTTTTTCCCGACTGACGCCGCCCTAGGGGCTGTCACCATTTAGCGGTCAAGTCTTTATTCGGGAGGTGTTTCAGCCCCTAGTTTGTTATGCGGAGCGGGCGCGGTAATGCTTATACCAGAAATATTCTGGTTTTAATTGATGACGCGCCCTAGCGATAGACCGCAGTATTGAATACAACTAGGTCATTTTCCTCATCTACGGTGCCTGTAAAGGTCTCTACGCTCCCCTGCACTCGCAACGTTAAGGTGAAAGAAATCGGCCCGCTGGTGCTGGTGCAGCGCTCGTACAGACTTACGCCAATGCGATACTCACCGCCTGGAGCCTGGCCCTGGGGCCAGTAAACATTTTCAACCGGGCTGTCGGTTGGGCGGCGGCAGAGGGCATTTGCATCCACGTCCAAAGCGCCGCCGGAGGGAACTTGAGGAGTGCTAAAGGTCACCACGTCCTCATTGGGATCCATCACAAATAAATCTAAATCGTCCTGGCTGTCCCAGCTCAAGGTTGCCTGAATATCTCCCGTTCCCAAAGCCGTATTTACTGTGATAACGTAGCGCCCAATCTCTCCAGGACTGTAGGAGGTTGCAACAACCGCATAGTCTCCATTGCTCGGCAAGCTAATGGTTGCGCCTGAATTGGTCCCGCTGTTGGGATCGAGATCATCAGATTCAGCGACCACCGAGCCATCTGGGCCAAAGACCAGTAAATAAGTATCGAATTCATCGCTCTCAAGATAGATGGTGACCTCCTGATTGGCTCTGCCCGTGAAATAATGCGCGTCGAAATAGGCACCATCGTCGAAGGTGTCATCCCCTTGTTCCAAGATTTCATCTGAGCGGAGCAGGGTTGCAGTGCTAGTAGAATTTTGCTTCGTTTGGATATTGCTCTCACCCAGCAGAACCCCAGACTTTGCAACGGCAGCGTCAAGGCTCTCGGCAAACCGAAAGACTTTGCCATTTTCTTCAGCCAGAGCGGCATTGCGTTGGACAGGTGCAACAGCTCCGCCCAAAAGCATAAACAATGGCATGGCAAAGGCAGCGGTCTGATAAAAGAAGCGCATTATCGATGATCCTCAGCAGTAATATTAAAATTCGATCTTGATATACAGACCCTACAGCTAGGTTTCCTCAGAATTTGATTGAATTCACCAAAACTTCAACTTGTGCGTTGGTCCTCTTACGGGCTGCTCCACTATCCCAGAAAAATTTAACCAGTCTTCAGATAGTCTGGGGTTCTGGGGCGATTTTAAGAGCGATCGCTACAGTATGGGATGTTGAAGGAGCGGTGCGACCCAGCAACTCAATCTACACAGGGAGATAACAGCGTGATGATCGACACTATTGATACAGCTATCGAAGATATCCAGGCGCGGGAAATCCTTGATTCTCGGGGTCGCCCGACCATCGAAGCAGAGGTTTTTCTCTCTGGCGGGGCGGCAGGGCTGGCTCAGGTGCCTAGCGGAGCCTCTACAGGCAGCTTTGAGGCCCATGAGCTGCGCGATGGAGATAGCGATCGCTACGGCGGCAAAGGCGTCCTCAAAGCTGTCGAAAATGTGGAAGAAGAAATCGCCCCTGAACTGATGGGCCTTAACGCCCTTGAGCAAACCGTAATCGATCAGGCCATGATTGAGCTAGACGGCTCTCCCAATAAGGCAAAGCTTGGGGCTAATGCAATTCTGGCCGTTTCTCTCGCTACCGCCAAAGCCTCTGCCGATGCCCTAGGCATTCCGCTGTATCGCTATTTAGGCGGGCCGCTGGCCAATGTGCTGCCGGTGCCGCTGATGAACGTAATCAACGGCGGTGCCCACGCAGCTAACAACGTCGATATTCAAGAATTTATGATTGTCCCCGTCGGTGCGCCAACTTTTCAGGAAGCTCTACGCTGGGGAGCCGAAGTATTCGCCAGCTTGAGCAGCGTGCTAAAGGAAAAAGGACTCCTCGGCGGCGTTGGGGATGAAGGCGGCTACGCGCCCAACCTCGGCTCTAACCAGGAAGCCCTAGAGCTGCTTGTTTCCGCCATTGATCAGGCAGGATATAAACCCGGTGAACAAGTGGCCCTGGCTTTAGATGTGGCGGCCAGTGAGTTTTACCAGGACGGTCAGTACGTTTATGACGGTGCCCCCCATGGGCCCCAGGAGATGATTGATTATCTCGACAAGCTGGTTAGCGCCTACCCGATTGTGTCCATTGAAGACGGTCTGCATGAAGATGATTGGCAGAGCTGGCAAAAGATAACGGCTCAACTGGGCGATCGCGTTCAGCTTGTGGGCGATGATTTGTTTGTAACCAATATCACCCGACTGCAGCAGGGCATTGATCAAAAAGCAGGCAACTCCATTTTGATCAAGCTCAACCAAATTGGCTCTCTCACCGAAACCCTGCAAACCATCGATCTCGCCACCCGCAAAGGCTACACCTCGGTGATTAGCCACCGCTCCGGAGAAACCGAAGACACGACTATCGCAGATCTAGCCGTTGCTAGCCGGGCCGGGCAAATTAAAACGGGTTCCCTATGCCGCAGTGAGCGGGTCGCTAAGTACAATCGCCTGCTGCGTATCGAGGCCCAGCTTGGCGACCAGGCGATCTATGCCGCTACCGTTGGTCTGGGGCCAGGACAGCGGTAATGCTCGTGTCAACGTCTTCACTGCTTTCTTAAAAGACAAAGAGAGCCTAAGCATCCTTTGATCTCTCTGTCCGCCGGGGAGATCAGTTGGGAGTGGGGAGAAATAAGCTTTATACTTTTAAATAATGTGAATGTTAATTGCTAAACCCCTAGACAAATAGCTTTATGTCAAGGATTGAAACCAAGACTGAACCCATGGTGCTCAATATGGGGCCGCACCATCCCTCTATGCACGGGGTGCTGCGCCTGATTGTCACTTTGGACGGTGAGGATGTACTCGACTGCGAACCGGTTATCGGCTATCTCCATCGCGGGATGGAAAAAATCGCTGAGAGCCGCACCAATATTATGTTTGTTCCCTATGTGTCTCGCTGGGACTACGCGGCAGGGATGTTTAACGAAGCTATTACGGTCAATGCGCCTGAGCAGCTTGCTGATGTAGAGGTGCCCAAGCGAGCCAGCTATATCCGCGTGATTATGCTAGAGCTTAACCGCATTGCTAATCATCTGCTGTGGCTTGGCCCCTTTCTGGCTGATGTGGGCGCTCAGACCCCATTTTTCTACATCTTCCGGGAGCGGGAGATGATCTATGACCTATGGGAAGCGGCTACCGGTCAGCGACTGATTAATAACAACTATTTCCGCATTGGCGGTGTTGCTGCAGATTTGCCCTACGGCTGGATTGATAAATGCCTAGATTTTTGTGATTACTTCCTCCCTAAGGTAGATGAGTACGAAAAGCTGATTACCAATAATCCAATTTTTCGTCGTCGCATTGAGGGGATTGGCACCATTACCCGCGATGAAGCGATCGGGTGGGGGCTATCTGGCCCAATGCTGCGCGGTTCGGGCGTAAAGTGGGATTTGCGTAAGGTCGATCACTATGAGTGCTACGACGACTTCGACTGGGATATTCAGTACGAAACTGCGGGGGACTGCATGGCCCGCTATGTCGTTCGTATCCGCGAAATGCGCGAATGCATCAAAATCATTAGGCAAGCCTGTGATATGATTCCGGGCGGTCCCTACGAAAATCTGGAAGCCAAGCGTATGGCGGAAGGGCCAAAGTCAGAATGGAATGATTTTGACTACCAATTTATTGGTAAAAAAATTCCCCCGACCTTTAAGATCCCTGAAGGCGAGCACTACGTCCGATTAGAAAGCGGAAAGGGCGAGCTTGGGGTATTTATTATTGGCGAAAATGATGCCTTTCCGTGGCGCTTTAAGATTCGTGCCCCAGATTTTAACAACCTGCAAATTTTGCCCCACTTGCTGAAGGGAATGAAAGTTGCCGATATTATGGCGATTTTGGGCAGCATCGATATTATTATGGGCTCTGTCGATCGCTAATTAGTGCTAAATATTCACTATCTGGCTGGTGAAGATTAAATCTTCACCAGCTTTTTGCTTAATGGGCGATCGCGTTAAATTGGGTTTTGAGTTGCTATGTGATTCATATCAGGGCTTGTCGGCGAAGCCTGCGACGCGATGACTAGCGCTCTGCTAACACCCGTGAAATGGAGTTTTGATAAACGGCGTATCTATGCCTGTGCAGGCGTTTCAGAATATTGGG
Source organism: Cyanobacteria bacterium P01_H01_bin.119 (assembly GCA_039177155.1). Lineage (GTDB taxonomy): Bacteria > Cyanobacteriota > Cyanobacteriia > Phormidesmidales > Phormidesmidaceae > JBCBZT01. The sequence goes on along the minus strand of JBCDFX010000366.1, from coordinate 232 downwards.
TATTTGATCTGGAGCGAAACAAGCTGCGGGTATTTTGTGACTTGGCTGACTTTGAAGAAAGCGTTGATTATCAAAGCGATACCGTCTGGCAGGATGACACGATCTCAATTCAGGCTTTTCCAAAGGTGATTTTGTCAGCGATCGAGATGAAACGCCTGATATAGTTATGTTCATCTCTTTTGCGGATGCTGCCGATGACCGCTGTTCCTAATCGCCAAATTCAACTCCAGTT
>JBCDFX010000365.1:0-4531 GCA_039177155.1 Cyanobacteria bacterium P01_H01_bin.119 | reverse complement strand
TGCGTGTCGCATTTTTATTTTGCCGCCGTCTATCGAAGAGTTAGAGTATCGCATTCGTCATCGCGGACAGGACGATGATGGCGCGATCGCGCGCCGCCTAGCTCGGGCCCGCACAGAAATTGCTGCCGCCTCAGAATTTGATATACAGATTATCAACGACGATCTTGAACAAGCTCTCCAACGCCTAGAGGCTGTCCTATTCCCCGCATAGACAAGGCCCCGGCGTGTCATCAGTTAAGCACAGAAGCCTAACAGGGCAAGCTGTAAACACGCCCGCCCCAACCGCGCTGGCTAGGGGCCATAACTGTTGCTGCAAGGGGAGTTAAAATCTAATTGATGACAGCCCCCAGTTAGTGGCTCAAGGTCGAGAGTTCGTCAACGATAGTGACTTTGCCGCGAGCGGCTAAGCGCAGCAGCCGATCAATTGAGCATTTTTCTTCCTCTGTAAGCTGCCCCGATTCTAAAACGGCAGCCATCAGTCCGTAGCGATCGGCTAGGGACACACTGCCCGATTGACTGGCATCTGCAAACAGTTCAGCAATGGCGAATTTTAACAGGCAAAGCTTGGGAGACATGGCAACTTAAAGCAGCGAGTAAACCTAAAACAGCGCAGAAGCAGGCTCCGGGGTATTGCCCCTATTGTGTCGGCTGAGCTGAAAAGAGGTGTGACGCTTCGGAGGCAGCTTTGTGATTTGGATCAACAGCTCCACAAATCTATTGAATAGGACCATACCTGATCTTAGGCTAGGGTCTCAAACAGCGCCGGCCAGTCAATCTCAGCCGGGCGATCGCCGCGATTGACCATTTCAAAGATCTGGTTAGCCGCGGCGTCGCTGGTTAGGCACGCTACACAGGCTGCTGCTACATCAATCCGGCTAGTGTCGCCGTTGAGCTGATCGCCAGTGCCCAGTACCACGCCGCGATCGCCGTTGGTTTTTGCCTGCAGCAGCGTATTGAGATCGTAGGAGGTGAACGGTCCGTCAATCAGCCGGGCGGGGCGAATAATGGTGTACGGCAGGCCCGATACCTGAATGGCTGCTTCCCCCTGAGCTTTAGCATCTAGCACGCCAAAGGCGTTCAGTAGATTAAAGGGAAACTCGTCTTTGCGCGAAATGCCGCAGGAGGAGACAAACACAAACCGCCGCAGATCCGATGCCGCGTTGACCAAATGGGCAATGCCATCGGCGTCTACAATTTGGGGACTATTTTGGGCTGTGCGATCGCGGTAGTCTTTATCTAGCAATAATTTCAGCCACTCGCCAATGCCAAAAACGCCCTGTTTCTCTGGCTCACTCTCAAACTGCCAGCGCTCGGAGGGGAAGGCGGTGGTGCCTGTAGCGGCAATGACAGCGTTGATGCCCGCCATCGCCGGCGGCAACGTCTCAGGCTGGCGAATGTCGCCAATGACCATTTCTACGCGATCGCCAAACAGTTTTTCGGCCTTGGCGCGATCGCGCACCAAAACCCGCACAGAATACTGTTGATCGAGCAGCTTAGCCACGACCAGTTGACCAACGCCACCCGTCGCGCCAGCAACCAAAACGTTTATATTCTCTGATGACATTATTTTTCCTTCTATGGCCGATGTCGATGCGGTTGTTATAGCTTTGGTCAGATTGCGCACTCCATCCAGTGTTGCTGGAGTCGTTGATACAGAAGCAATCTGACTCGCAGACCTGGCCGAACCTTTCGGCGGATTGCCATATATGTTGCGATCGCTGCTCTCGTGAAGTTACAGCGATTCTGGCTCTTTCCCGGCGACAACGGGGGCCGTATTGTTAAGCTTCAGTGCCGGATGTTCCATGGCCACCTGCTGGCAGTTCCACTCGTTGCGAAACAGCAGCACCGGGCGGCCCCAGCTATCTTTTACCGTAGCGGTGTTAAATAGCCGGCCAACCTGCTCTAAAGCCTCCCAACCGCCATCGACCCAACGAGCCACAGTGAACGGAATCGGCTCCAGCAGAGTTTCGACGTTGTATTCATTTTTCAGACGAAACTGAACCACTTCAAACTGAAGCTGGCCCACCGCCGCCAAGATCGGGTCGCGTTTGCTTTCATCGGCAGAAAACATAATCTGCACCGCCCCCTCTTCCCGCAGTTCGGTAACGCCCTTATGAAACTGCTTAAATTTTGAGGGGTTGGGATTCTTGAGATAGGCAAACATCTCTGGGGAAAAACAGGGAATCCCCTCAAACTCCAGCTTTTTACCCTGGTAAATCGTATCGCCAATGGCAAATACGCCAGGGTTGTTCAACCCAATCACATCGCCGGGGTAGGCTTCTTCCAAAGATTGTCGTCCCTGGGCAAACAGCTTTTGAGGATGGGAAAGTCGCACCGATTTGCCGGAGCGAGCGTGGCTAACCACCATGTCTTTTTCAAACCTGCCGGAACAGACGCGGATAAAGGCCACCCGGTCGCGGTGCTTCGGGTCCATATTGGCCTGCAGCTTAAATACAAAGCCGGAGAAGTCTTCATAGGTGGGGAGAATGGTGCCTTTGGTGCTCTCCCGCGCCGTCGGCTTGAGGCCGTACTCCAAAAAAGATTCCAAAAATAGCTCTACGCCAAAGTTAGTCATGGCGCTGCCAAAGAAGACCGGCGTAAGCTGACCGGCGTGAACTCGGTCGAGGTCCAGCGCTTCGCCAATTTCCTCAATCATCTCTAGCTCTTCTTTGAACTGGAAGTAGAGGTCCTGATCGCCAATTAAGGCTTCAATGCGGGGATCGCCAATCTCAATCACGGTGTCCTTAGCTTCACGGCTGCCGTGGGCCGTGCGCTCAAAAATATGGAACTGGCGTTTGCGGCGATCAAAAACGCCTTTGAACTGATCGCCCATGCCAATGGGCCAGTTAACGGCATAGGTCGCAAGGCCCAGCTCTTGCTCAATTTCGTCCAACAGCTCCAGCGGATCACGGGCGGGGCGATCCATCTTGTTAAAGAACGTGAAGATAGGCAGCGATCGCATCCGGCACACTTCAAACAGCTTGCGGGTTTGCGGCTCTAGCCCCTTTGCCGCGTCTTCGAGCATAACGGCGTTATCCGCAGCGGCCAGGGTGCGGTACGTATCTTCGCTAAAGTCTTGGTGACCCGGGGTATCGAGCAGATTTATCCAGTAGCCGTCGTAGTCAAACTGCAGCACAGTAGAGGTAATAGAAATGCCGCGCTGCTGCTCCATTTCCATCCAGTCGGAGGTAGCGTGGCGCTGAGCCCGACGAGCCTTAACAGCCCCCGCTTCGTGGATTGCTCCGCCGTAGAGCAGTAGCTTTTCGGTCAGTGTCGTCTTACCCGCGTCCGGGTGAGAGATGATTGCGAAGTTGCGGCGCTGCTCCACCGCTTCTGAGAGGTCTGGTAGGGAAACGGAAGCCGGAGTTGACGGAGTTGACATAGATGGCGCTGCTAAAAAAGAATAGGCCGCTGGCCTGCTTCAAATTGTAGGGGCTGAACGCAGGCTTTGACAGCAAGCGGTAGCCCCCGGGGTGAACGAAATTTTGCGCAGGATGATGATCCTCTCAGCAATGCCAGCCGCCAGGAAATCCATTTCCTAAAACGGACTTCTCCAAGGTCTTCACTAGATTCAACAGTCCATTTGACTGGACTTACCTCGCTCAGCCGGGAACTGACAGTTTCCGCTTCATAAGCAAAAGGCCCACCTATAGGTGAGCCCTTTATAAATGTGCAGCTGCTTAAAGATTACAGCTGCCTAAAGTTTGCACTCGTCTTAAAGTCAAGATTTGAGGTCAAGACTGCTCTAAAGCTGAGGCACCAGTTGCTCTTTATCTGGTACTTCAGCGTACTCGGAAACAATCTGACGAAACTCATCGCCATCAATCGTTTCCCTCTCAATCAGCAGGTCGGTTAGTCGGTCGATCACCAGGCGGTTCTCGCGAACGATGCGCTTAGCATCTTCATAGCACTGCTCTACGATATGGCGGACCTGATCATCAATACGAGAGGCAATGTCGTTGGAGTATTCTGAGCGGTTCATCCAATCTCGCCCCAGAAAGACTTCTCCCTGCTGGCCCTCCAAGGACAGCGGACCCAAATCCGACATGCCAAAGCGGGTCACCATCTGCCGGGCCATATTGGTGACCTGCTGCAGGTCGTTACCTGCGCCCGTGGTCACTTCAGAATCACCAAAGATCACATCCTCAGCTGCTCGGCCTCCTAGAGCCCCTGTAATTCGGGCCAAAATCTGGGCTCGGGAAATCAGCGTTTGATCTTCATTGGGCGTAAACCAGGTTAGACCCTGAGCCTGACCCCGTGGGATCAGCGTTACTTTCTGGACGGGATCGTGGTCTTTGACTAGGGTGCCAATGATGGCGTGGCCTAGCTCATGGTAAGCAATCAGCCGCTTACTTTTGCTATCAACTAGGGGAGTGCCCTCCATACCCGCAATAACGCGGTCCACGGCGGCGTCAATCTCAGCCATCGTGACGGCTTCTTTCCGACGACGGGCCGTTAGGATGGCGGCTTCGTTTAGCAAGTTGGCCAAATCTGCGCCGGTAAACCCAGGGGTTCGACGAGCGATCGCTTC
>JBCDFX010000364.1:0-4543 GCA_039177155.1 Cyanobacteria bacterium P01_H01_bin.119 | reverse complement strand
TTTTTTGTCATGCAGCAGCGCTGTCAGCCCAAAGCCCTTTTTGCCACGATGGACTTCACTATCTTTTACCAGCAGGACGACGACTCGTGGCAGCGGAGCGATGTGCTGACCACGCAGCACGGATATGCCGATGAGGCGGTGCGGGCCACCCTGTCTGAGGCTGGTTTTGTCAACATTCGGCGGTGGGCGGCGACTGACCTTGGCATCACGATCGCCGTACATGAGGTCGCTTTCTATACCTGCCACAAGCCGAGAGTGGACATGACAACGTGAATATACAAACTACGATACTTACGATGCCGCGCCCATTCACTTTCGACAGGGTCGAGACCATGCGACGGCAGGAGTTGGGATTAAGAGCCATCAGGCGTTTTGAATCAAATCTTTTATGGACTCGCTGAAAGGATGGTGACCACTTGCCAGGATGATGCGCTCGCCCCCACCCCTTTAACGATTGTAAACTTGAGATTGAATGCGATCGCACAACGTTTGCACTTTAGCCGCATCGGGCGAGCCGATTTTTTGAAAAATGCTCAGCGACTCTTGCAGATATGCTACTGCGGTCTCAAAATCACCTTTTTTATCCGCCAAAAACTCTCCGTATTGCCAAAGCGTTTTGGCTTTTCCTAAAGCTGTGCTTTTGCGTTCAAAAATCCTCAAAGCTTCTTGATAAAAACTGGCAGCAGTCTCTAGCTCGCCCTGCATTACTTTCACGTTGGCCAATTCGCGTAAGGTAGCGGCTTTGCCCTGAACGTAGCCGCTGCGCTCATAGATGTCGAGCGACTTCTGGTAGAGCGTGATCGCCGCGTCGACTTCGCCCTGGTCGGCTTTGAGTCTGCCGATTGCCTGCAAAGTCATGGCTTTGCCCTGAGCGAAGTCAATGCGCTCAAAGATGTCGAGCGACTTCTGGTAGAGCGCGCTCGCCGCATCGACTTCGCCCTGGTCGGCTTTGAGTCTGCCGATTGCCTGCAAAGTCGTGGCTTTGCCCTGAGCGTGGCCGATGCGCTCTTTGATGTCTAGCGACTGCCGGTAGAGCGCGATTGCCGCGTCGACTTCGCCCTGGTCGGCTTTGAGGTAGCCGAGATAAGAGCAAGCAATAGATTTCAACCCTGCATCAACACCATCATTGAGCGACAGCGATTTTTGGAGCCGCGCTTCTGCCGAGGTAGTTCGCCCTAACCAATGCTCTACATACCCATACCAGGTTAGATACTTGATACGTAGGGTGAGGTCTCTTGACGTTTCGGGTAGCCATTCGGGTTTGTCCAATACCTGAGCTACCAAGGTCAACGCCTCATTTGCTTTCAAATACTCTCCGGCAAAACTCTGAACGATACCCAGCTCGGTCAAGGCTTGGGCGGCGATGCGCAGGTCGGCTTTACTGCGGTTGGCCTGCAGCGGGTCAAATTCTTGAGCCAGTTTTTCCAGTAACTTGATACGCTCTTGCCGCTCTAGTTGGCTAGCGCTGCTGATAGCTTTGCGGGCATGTAGCGCATAGATAGCAGCTTCATCTTCCCGTTCTTGGCTCGACAAGATGCGAAACAGGCCCGACTTCCAGCTCCAAAAATCAGGCGCAAATTTGATGATGCGGTTGATGGCATAGCTGGGCAGGCAAAACAGCACGGGATAACGCACAGACTCAATCCAGGCATCGCGCACAAAGTTGAGGTCTTGCAGCACGGGGGGATAATCGCCAAACAGCCCGATCGCGTTCTCCAACCCCTTCACAAACATTACCCGCTGCTCGTCCATCAGCAACGATACCGGCGGCGGCAACTGCTGGATTTTTGCCTCCAGCGCATCCTTCAAAAAGCGTAGGTCGGGGTCATCGAAGTTGAAGACGTGGAACTGAGCGGTGGTGCATTCGCGGCGGGTGCGCAGCGCTTTCAACACCTCGTCGAGGTCGTCCTCAAAATTGATTTCGAGAAACCCCAAGGTGAAGCCCTCAGCAAAGTCGATAAAACGGGCGAGTTCATCCAGGGTTTCCTGGTTTTGGGCGCGCCAGGGACTCACTGCTACTGGTTCCGATGCTGAAGGTGGCGCGGGCGGCTGAGCCTGAGGCTTATTGCGCTTAAAGAAGTTGTTGAAGGGCATCGATTTGCCTCACCAAAGGATTGACATAGAGCCAGCGTTGGGCATTGCTGTCCAGTTGCTCATATTCTAAAACCGTGATGTTAAATAGCATCGACTGCATCATCGTTTCCTTTTCTGGCTCCGCCGGCATCGCTCTAGTACGGCACACCTCCGCCAGCACTAGGTAGTGATCGCGGGGAATAAAGCGTTCAAAGTTGTTCTTCTCCTTGGCAGCGGCGCGGGTGACATCATCGAGGGTGATTTGGCTGCCCCGCGTGAGCAGGCAAGTTTCCCGCATCAGCTGCATCAGCTGGCGCACGTGCCCGCCACTCAGTTTAATCAGTTGCGTCAGTGCGGTTTCATCAGCAAAGAGGGACGCCACGTCAATGCGCTTGGCTAGCAAGGCTTGCAGGGCGCTCAGTCCAGCCGCATCGTAGTCTAAATCTAGCGGTTCTGCCTCGTATTTATAAATATTCACCATAGGCATGACGTTGAGATTGCCAAAGGTGTTGGCGTAGTTCTTAGCCCCGGCATAAATCACGGAAATCGGCACCGTGTAGACAAAAACGCTGTTGAGTTCCCGCAGTTGGTTGGCGTATTGCAAAAATAGATGCTCGCCAACCGGAGGCGGCACCCGATCCAGATTGTCAAAAATCAGCAAAAAGCCCTTGTAGCCTTGCCGTTTAGTCGCTAATTGTTCGTAGGCGTCCTTGAGTAGCGCGTTGGTGTTGGCCTGCAGCTTAGAAAATCCCTGCTGCAGGTTTTCGCGGACGGTGCGCTTGTAGGTGTTGGAGCCTTTGATTTCGCTCAGCAGCTTAGCCGAAAGCTGAAAGATAAAGGGCAAGGGCTGTCCCGCTTGGGCCTGGGCGCTGAGACTGACGGATTTGGCGACGCTCTCTTCGCTTTCTCCGGTGATCTCTTTGAACCAGTCTTCAAACGCTTTCAGCAGGTCGGCATTGGGGCTAAGGCCGTACTCGTGAAGCCGCTCGGTTACATATTTGATGGTGACAAGATAGATGTCTTTGTAATCGGCATCGTTGATGTCCAGCTCATCTGTGGCGCGAACATAGATCACTTCATATTCCCGCTGCCATCGGCCTTCCAGTCGCCGCAGTTCAGTACTTTTGCCACAGCCCCGGTGTCCCGTGAAGAGAATTGCGCCCGCTTCCCCCGGTTCCAAAAAGTCTAGTTCGCGGCTGACGCTGGCGATCGCCGCCTCATTCCGCACATGAGACAAATCAACTCGATAGCGGTCTAGTTCAACCCCCGTCAGCGCTCCCAGATTGCATACCCGAAAAGCATCTTTAAGCGTGCGAGCGCGATAGTCAGGGGGTTCTAAAGGCATTGATTGTGGTTATTTTGAGGATCTGAATTAAAGTTCATCCTATTGTATGAGCAGTCTTCTCCCAGCGATCTGTTCCTTCGATCGAAAACGCGATCGCCCACCCTCTTACAAGACTTAAACCCCGACTTCTCAGAGAATCCGGGGTTTCGGGGACTTAATCTGCTTACTCGACGCCTTCGATGCGGTCTTCGACTTCCTGGTACAGCTCTTGCAGCCGCTCCCGATGTTCATTGCCGATTCATCATTAGCCGCGATCGTCATCCGGTAAAAGCTCTCAGCTAAAGCTTATCAGCACACTTCCCTCTTCCATAATCTTTTAGCTCCAACAAAACCTAACGACGCTGAGACGACGACGCCAAATGCTCACGTAGCAGTTCATGGAAAAAGCGAAACTCGCTCCCCGTTTGCTCAACTCAGCAGATTAGCTAACAAGTCTGAACCAGTCTCTAAGTGCCAACTCCAATCTAAGAACTTCGTCATCAGCTAATGGAGAACAATGTGCGATAGGGTTCCGCAACGAGTTAAGCGAGGACATTACCTTTTCCATAGCCTTACGGTCGTTGAATACAATGCCGCCGAAGAGTGACCAATTGGCTTTGATTATCTCTCCAAGCTCCCCAAAAGTTGTGTAATCAATAGAGTCGGTTGAACGAGGCGTCACGGCAGATTCTCTCTCCCGTTGGATGTTCTTCCTTACATTCTGTTTTACTGCATCCGGGACTAATCTATCCCACCAATCGTCTTCACTTTCATTCTCAAACACATCAACAATAAGCTGCCGGATAGTCTTCTCTAAACAGTAGAATATCTCGTAGTGCTCAGACATTTTCTTCGCTTCAGCCCGAAGTTCTAAGCTGAACTGAGGAAAATAAGAGTCCTCTATTTTGTGACCTTGAGTTCGTTTCCTTCCCAAATCAATTTGAAATCTAGACTCAATGGCATCAAGTTCTATTTCAAGAAGCATGTTGGTCATGGCAAATGACTTGACTGTTAATGCTTTGTCCATGCTAATTCTGCAACAAATGCTGCTTCAATCACCAAAGGCGCCTTTGGGCTGATTGTGTTGAAAAACTCTAAAACTCTATGGCTGCGTTTTTATGGCAGAACCCGTTGCAACGGACAACT
>JBCDFX010000363.1:0-4572 GCA_039177155.1 Cyanobacteria bacterium P01_H01_bin.119 | reverse complement strand
GTGCAGGCAATGCACGCCTGTAAGATGCCGCAGGGATCAATCTGCTCATTTACCCAAATTGTTTTGGCCATGGCTGTTATGATGCAACCCCCTTATGGTGTCAGAGATATTTTCGGGTTGCAATCATCCCCCATAGACGCTTGCTCTTGAAGAGTTTTAGGCACTTGTATCCCCAACTCCCCGGCGCGGCAAATCATAAACAGCCTTAACGCCAACTACAGCCAATGGGCCTAATGCCAGTACCAAGCCGCGATCGCCGCTGGCGAAAAGCCTACTACGGCCGTACCTACAATGCTGGCCAGGGGCACCATCAGGTTAAAAGTAATGTTTGCGATCGCGAGTCGCGCGAAATCAGTGGTAAAACTGCCTGAAACTAGAGCGCGCCCCATCTTTTGACAATAAAGGGAGTGACATAACAGGCGAAACTCAATCTCTGGCATTAGAAGGATGCTCAAAACCTTAAGCCACTCCAATATTTAAAAGGCTTACAAAAGCGTGCAGCAATATCGGATGCGGTTTGAGCATTTACAAATACTCTAAAGGAATTTAATTAATGTCTACCCAACCTCTTAGGCCCGCTCGGCCGCTTAAAAAGACCAATTCTGAATATAGAGTTGTTAAAAAACCGCGCCCCGCTATCGTTAAAGCGCTAGATATTGTCGCGATCGCAGCAGCCGCTGCATTCTTTGCTGGAATGACGCTTTATCTGCTGCTAGGCGGATTTGCCCTTGGGTTTGGTCAGGGCATGAGGAGCTTAGCGGCTTGCCTGTTGCCGCTTGTTGTCATTGTTTATCTAAAAACATCGACCACACTGGGATTTTCTCGCCGCACAAATGTGCCGTTTAACTTATTTTTTATCTACAGTGTCTGGACCATGCTTCTGTTGAGTGTGGTGGAACCTCTGGCATTTTTATACGTGCCGATTATTGAATTTTTGTTCTCAACCACGCTAATGTCCCTCGTGATGCGGTTTGGAGATACCTCTAGACGAATTTACGCCTGCTGCTATGGGATTCTGACCGGCATCCTGGGATTTACCCTTTTCTTTGGTTCGCCCTTTGGATTTGGACTGCAGTAGAGCCTATGTCGGCGACTAAATTTTGAAGACGCTCTCCACCGCCAATTTTTGCAATAATCGAGGTGTTAATGCGGTTTAGGAGATAGAGCAATGGAAATGGTAGGAATTTTGATCGCCCGGCTAATGCTGAGCGCTATTTTTGCACAATCAGCGCTGGGCAAAATTCTGGACCCGACCAGCACACAGGCATTTATGCAGTCTAAAGGTATCCCTGGCATTCTAATCTGGCCTACCATTGCTGTCCTTGTCGTTGGAACCCTATCGATTGTGCTGGGCTACAAGGCGCGCATTGGCGCTTGGCTGCTGATTGGCTTTTTGATTCCTACCACCCTGATTTTCCACGTTGGCGCTGGCGAACAAATTGCGTTTCTTAAAAACCTGGGTCTTATCGGGGGCTTACTGATGGTTGCCGTTGTTGGCTCTGGCAGCATTAGCATCGACGGTAAGACGGCATAGCTGCAAGGCTGCTCAACAATTCACCCGAAAGCGTTTTATCCACTTAAATTTATGCTGGCAGCGGCTGTGGAGTCCAGCTTAATCATTTCGATACGGACAGCCGAACCTTAGCGGTTAACCGTCTCAGAGCATCGTAAACGCCGATCCTATCTCCGGAATATACCTGCGTACAATGCAGTTATAAGAGATTCGTGAGTCTATAGTGAGGGGAAAATTAATCGATGCAGCCCACCAACCCCAATCAATTTACTGAAAAAGCCTGGAGCGCGATCGCCCGCACACCAGATATTGCTAAACAGGCCCAGCAGCAGCAAATTGAAAGTGAGCATTTGATGATGGCCCTGTTAGAGCAAGAGGGCCTAGCCGTTAGCATCCTGAATAAACTAGAGGTTAATGTCGCTCAGGTGCGCGATCGCACCGAAGCTTTTATTCAGTCGAAACCCCAGGTGTCCGGCAGCGGTACTTCTGTTTACTTGGGTCGCTCCCTAGACACCCTGCTCGATCGAGCCGACGGGTTTCGCAAAGAGTACGGTGATGAATATATTTCCATTGAGCACCTGATTTTGGGTTATCTCAAAGACGATCGCTTTGGGCGGACCTTGCTTCAGGGGTTTAACTTCAGCGAAACTAAGCTAAGAGAAGCTATCCAGGAGATTCGAGGCAATCAAAAGGTGACCGATCAAAATCCTGAAAGCAAGTACGAATCCTTAGAAAAATTTGGTCGCGATTTGACCCAGTTTGCCAAGGAAGGCAAACTCGACCCGGTGATTGGTCGCGATGACGAAATCCGCCGCACGATTCAAATCCTCTCTCGCCGGACGAAAAATAACCCGGTTTTAATTGGAGAACCCGGCGTTGGTAAAACCGCGATCGCTGAGGGGTTGGCCCAGCGCATTGTCAGCGGCGATGTGCCTCAGTCCCTAAAAGATCGCAAGCTGATTGCCCTCGATATGGGTGCGCTTATTGCCGGGGCCAAATATCGCGGCGAGTTTGAAGAGCGGCTAAAAGCGGTTCTCAAAGAAGTGACCGACTCTAAAGGCCAAATTATTCTCTTTATTGACGAAATCCACACTGTGGTCGGTGCCGGCGCGACTCAGGGCGCAATGGACGCGGGCAACCTGCTCAAACCCATGCTGGCCCGGGGCGAGCTGCGCTGCATTGGCGCCACAACTTTAGACGAATACCGCAAATACATCGAAAAAGACGCGGCCCTAGAGAGACGTTTTCAGCAGGTGTATGTGGACCAACCCTCAGTGGCAGACACTATCTCCATCCTGCGGGGCCTTAAAGAGCGCTACGAAGTGCACCACGGGGTAAAAATTTCTGACAGTGCCCTGGTGGCTGCGGCTACTCTATCGACCCGGTATATCAGCGATCGCTTCCTGCCCGACAAAGCTATCGACTTAGTCGATGAATCTGCCGCCAAGCTCAAGATGGAGATCACCTCCAAACCCGAAGAGCTAGACGAAGTGGATCGCAAAATTTTGCAGCTAGAAATGGAAAAGCTCTCCCTGCAAAAAGAAACCGACACGGCGTCTTTGGATCGGCTCGACCGGCTGGAAAAAGAGCTGGCCGATCTTAAAGAGGATCAGCATGCTCTCAACGCCCAGTGGCAGTCCGAAAAAGACGTTATCGACGAAATTCAGTCCACCAAGGAAGATATTGACCGAGTCAATATCGAAATTCAGCAGGCAGAGCGAGACTACGATCTTAACCGCGCCGCCGAGCTGAAATACGGCAAACTCACCGACCTGCAGCGCACCCTGGAAAAATCTGAGCAGCAGCTCCTCGATACCCAAACCAGCGGCAAAACCTTGCTGCGAGAAGAAGTCACTGAAGAAGATATTGCTGAAATTATCTCCAAGTGGACGGGCATCCCTGTTAGCAAGCTGGTGCAGTCTGAAATGCAAAAGCTCTTGCAGCTTGAGGATGAACTCCATAACCGAGTCATCGGTCAAGACGAAGCTGTTACCGCCGTAGCTGATTCGATTCAGCGATCGCGGGCCGGGCTGGCCGATCCCAATCGTCCCACCGCTAGCTTTATCTTTTTGGGGCCAACCGGCGTAGGCAAAACCGAGCTAGCAAAGGCGCTGGCCGCTTATCTATTTGACACCGAAGATGCCATATTGCGCATCGATATGTCTGAATATATGGAAAAGCACACCGTCTCTCGGCTGATTGGGGCACCCCCCGGATATGTGGGCTACGACGAGGGCGGTCAGCTGACCGAAGCCGTCCGGCGCCGTCCCTTTGCGGTTATTTTGTTTGATGAAATTGAAAAAGCCCATCCCGATGTTTTCAATGTCCTACTGCAGGTGCTCGATGACGGCCGAGTGACCGATGCCCAAGGCCATACGGTGGACTTTAAAAACTCCATTATCATCATGACCAGCAATATCGGTTCTCAGTACATTCTGGATGTCGCCGGAGACGATGATAAATATGACGAAATGCGATCGCGGGTGATCGACGCCATGCGCTCCAATTTCCGCCCTGAGTTTCTCAACCGGGTCGATGAAATGATTATCTTCCACGGGTTGCGCAAAGATCAGCTCAGCGAAATTGTGAAGCTGCAGGTCAAGCGACTAAAAAAACGTCTGGCCGATCGCAAAATGGCTCTACGGCTAACCGATGCAGCAGTCGATTTTATTGCTGAAGTAGGCTATGACCCGGTATATGGTGCGCGTCCACTGAAGCGAGCCATCCAGCGAGAGCTCGAAACGCAGATTGCCAAGGCCATTTTGCGGAGCGAGTTTACCGAAGGTGACACCATCTTTGTGGATGTGGAAAATGAACGACTATCCTTTAAGCGATTGCCTGCAGAGCTGTTAACCACTTAATCGGAAAATCAGTTTTAAAAAGAGTGTAAGCGCGATGGCGCTTCCACTCTTTTTATGTATGTATAGCACCGAAGGGACGATTAGGATAGGGCCCTAGTCCGATTGCTTCTGCGCCAACGACTCCAGCGATACTGGGTTGAGTGTGCAATCTGAACAAAGTACGATCAGCCCTTAATCAGGCCGCTGTTTTCTGTCCCC
>JBCDFX010000362.1:0-4575 GCA_039177155.1 Cyanobacteria bacterium P01_H01_bin.119 | reverse complement strand
TTACCCGCGAGCAAGCCGTGTCCATTATTTTATCTTTCTTAAATGTGACTGAGGCCCAGCTGGGAGAGGCGGCCAATCCCTTTCAAGATGTGCCCAGCGATCGCTGGAGCGCAGCCAAAATCGCGTTTGCCGCTCAAACCGACATTGTTGCCGGACGGGGCAATGGGCGCTTTGATCCAACCGCTACGGTGACTCGCGCCGAATTGATGGCCATGCTCTCCAATGCCTATGCTATTCGCTATGGCGATCGCAGCGATGCCCCCGACCCTAACTTCACCTTTACCGACATCTCCGGGCACTGGGCCGAAGAAACAATTAGTCAACTGTCGCGCTATTGCGGCGGCGTTTCTCGCCCGTTAAATGAGCAGGGAACCGCCTTTGCGCCTAATGCAGGAGCAACCCGCGCTTACACCGCTGCCGCAGTTGTCCATCTGTCAGACTGCGACAACTACGAAGCAGGGGTTGTCACCACCCCAGTTGACAACAGCACCACACCCGATACGGTCACAACCCAATCGTTGGGCGCACTCAGCCAGCCTCAGGTCAGCGAGCTGCTGGCTGCCCACAATCGCTACCGGGCAGACGTTGGGATAGCCCCCCTGAGCTGGTCAGCGGATTTGTCCTTAAGTGCCCAGGACTGGGCAGATCAGCTAGCGGCAACAGGCACCTTTAGCCACAGCAGCCGAGAGCAGCGAGACAACGCCGGCGAAAACCTGGCTCTAAATTCCAATCCTTCGCTGACCGTGATGGTGGATCAGTGGGGCGCAGAAAAAGCAAACTATATTCCGGGCGTACCGCTGTCCCAGGCGTCTACAACGGGTAACTTCGGCGATATTGGCCACTACACTCAAATGGTTTGGCGCGATACGACCCAGGTTGGATGTGGGGTGGCATCTGGGGCTTATCAAGGCGTTAACGCCACATTTTTGGTGTGCCAGTACAACCCGCCGGGCAACTTTAACAATGGCATTCCCTATTAAGCCTGAAGGAACAGTGAAGCGTAAGCGCTCAATCTTCATCAACCTCAATGCCCATCTCTCTTAACCGTGCCGCCAGCCGCTCAGCTCTAGCACTAGCCGCATCCGCCCTTTGTTTTTCCTGTTCGGCCCTTTGTTTTTCCTGTTCGGCTCGTTCAGCACCTGTGGGAATCACTTGATTTTGGCCATCGCACCAGCGCAGCCAGGTTCCCTGGTGCCCCTCAAAGGTCCCCTCCCACAGCGTCAACCCCAAGCCTAGGGTTTCAAACCAGGGTCTCTCTAGTCGTCCGTAGAGTCCTACAAACAGCGCAAAGGTATCTAGGGGTCTGCCGTCCATTTGATCGGGCTCTTGGATTTGCTTTAGGGGATCAAAGACGGCGTAGTAGGTAACGCCCATTTTGGCGTAGGCGTCCTTTTTGGTCGTCAGTTCGTTACCCACTCGGTTGGAAACGATTTCAATCGCAACCTCAGGGACCTTACCAAATTCCCATACAAAGTAGCTGCGGTTGCGCTTTTGCGACCAGTCAGCGGGCATTTGCACCCCTGGGCTAACAAACACATCGGGAACCAGCGGCTCTTGCTTGACCGCAAAGAAAACCCCGACATTCGCTGCTGCGATAAAAGGCTCTGGCAGCGCCTGGGCGCTGTACAGTGGTTCGACAAGCAATCGCTGCTGCTTCTCAGATTGAAAATTATCCACGGGGGTATCGTCCTCAATCACCAGATCGCTGATGTCTGGGGTAGCGATGCCTTCCGCATTTAAGGTGGGCTGGGTCATAGCAGGCAGACTCGCAAATAGGATGCTGTCAAATTTATTTTACCGAGTCTTTTATTGACTCTTCTGATTTACTCCTCTGGTGCGGGCTCATTTTCTGGCTCGGCAACCTCCGTCGGCTGCTCTGGCGATGTCGGGCTATCGTCTGGCTCAGCCGGGGGCGCTGACTCAGCGGGGTTAATGGTTCGAATGGTTAGCACCTGGGGCGGCGTAGAATCCGCCGGATAAATCATGTCCAGAAAGATGCGGCGAACGGCATCCGGAGGGAGATCGAGTTCGATTAGGGGGTCGCCCTCTTGCCCCCGGCGCTGCACAATATGCACAAAGCGCTGCTGCTCCTGGTCCTGTTCATCTCGATAGCGAAGCTGCACGCTGCCTCGAAAGAAGATTCGCTCCGGAGGCGGGTTTAGAAATCTCAGCTCGTCAGTGATGGCCTCGTCGAGTTTAACCGGAGTTTCCAAATGCAGGGACACCCTCCGGGCTTCGGGTTCAGGATTGTATAGGGGAATGGTGAGACTGTACTGCACGCCGTAATTGCCGTGGGATTGGTAGGCCGTATCTGGATAGCGCACGGCCAGGGGGGCGCTTTGCACCTGCCGAGTGCCGAGGGTAACGGCGGTGAGCGTGTTGATGCCGTATGAAATGGCGTTTCCAAAAGGGGGAATGGTAAGGCGATCGCGGCCTGGATCACTTAATGTACCGCTCCAGCGCGAGCCGATAGAGACGCCGGATACGCGACCGTAGATCAGCTGCCCCTCTCCAATATCTGGGGGAGTGGGGGTGCGATCGCGGGGGCCGGCCACATCGCCGTTTGCCAATAGGGATTCCCACTCTTGTAGATTGGGGGGACGCTCTTGGTCATACCAGGTGATGGGAGCATATCGAGCCAGGGTTGCCGCATAAACAGGCCCGCTGCTGCGGAGGCGCATTAGCAATGTGCGTCCGTTGGTTGGGCCGGGGAGGGTGCGCACGGCAATGGGCTCATTGGCCAGCATGGCGCTTTGCCCGGCTGGAATAATTATCTGGGCCGGAAAAGTTTCTTCCCGGTGCTGGCGCAGCACATCTAGGGCAACCCGGCTACCGGGGCCAGCGTAGACGGGCAGAGAGCTAAACAGAACGGTGTCGGGCAGGGCCTCAAAGGGGGCTTCGGGCTGGGTCGAGTAGGTGGCTGCCTGCAAAATATCAATGGTCACCGGGCGATCGCTGGGGTTATGCACCAAAATGCCCAGATATAGCGTTGTCAGCTGATCGGCGGCCGGGGCGCGGGCGATATGGTGGGCAAATATGTCAAATCGCCCTTCAAGGGCATAGTTTAGATGGGCGGTGGGGTAGGTTTTGCCTGCGGGGGGAAAGGTGGAGGTTAGAATCCCCTCAGTTTGCACAACTTCTGGACTGTTGCTGTTGAGCACGGGCACCGAGTCTAAGCTTCCGGGGAGAGCCCGTACCGGCTGGTGGCGAATAACTTCCTCGGGCTCAATCGAGCCATCGCTCATTAGGAGGGGAAGCGGTGTCTGGGGATTAGTCTGGGGGGGTGTCTGGGCAGTGGTCTGGGCCACCATCAATGCAGAAAGCCATGCCAGCATGAGCAAAGTTTAGAAATCAGTCGGGAGCAGGAGCGATATATAGCGGAGGCGGTATATAAAAACATACCGGATCTAGTTATACAACTGTGGCGTCCCCTGCGCAGCGGCAATTTGCCAGAGCCTATTGATCACCCACTGAAAATCTGCGCTCAACGCCAGGGCATTAGCAGCAGTCAGCAGCGGCACATGGACAAACAAAGGGCAGGCTCGCCAGCGATCGCGCTCTACCTGATTTAGCAGAGTATAGTAAATATCGTTGCATACGTAGTCTCCGGCGTCGGTGCTGATTTCGGTCATCGTCGTGCCAATAATCAGCGCGTCTAAATCTAGCGGCGTTGTTAGACGGCGATCGCCCCGTTTCCCGATGCGCTCCAAACTCAGCCGCTCCCGTCGTTCGGCCATGCCGCAGCAGACTACAATAGCGGGCCGCACTTCCAACATTCGCATCATCACCGTCATCGGCGCCAGCTGGCGGTGTACCGGCAGTCGCCTCAGCAGAATTACGCCCGCAGGCAGCAGGTTCTGGCGCTGCATTAGCTCCAAAAGCTGATCCGATGAGTTGGCGCTCTGATGCGCCTTCCAAGGACAAAACGAGGTCAGCAGCAGGGGTGTCATTGCTGAGCGGGCTGCCCCTTCAAGGGGTCTGCGGCCCGATGGTCTAACCCCACGGCTTGAGAAAGATGGTCGAGCTGATGGTCAGCTAGGCGATCGCTAAGCCCCATCAAAATGCGACGCACCATAGCCGGCCCTTCGTATACCCAGCCCGTGTAGGTTTGCAGCAGACTGGCGCCGGCGGTGATTTTGGCCCAGGCGTCGTCAGCGGTAAAAATGCCGCCCACCCCAACAATTGGCAGTTGGCCCTGGGTCTGCTGCCAGATAAAGCGAATCACCTCCGTGGAGCGCTGCCGCAGGGGTTCACCGCTAATGCCCCCGGCCTCGTCTTGGACGCGGTTTCCCGTCCGTTGAATTGTTTGAGTCTTAAGATCCTGCCGGGAGATGGTGGTGTTGGTCGCGATAATTCCGGCTAGCTGATAGGTCTGGGCCAGGGATAAAATTTCCGCGATCGCCGCCTCAGTTAAATCCGGCGCAATCTTGACCAGCAGGGGTTTCTCACCCTGGTTATCGCGCTGGAGCACGGCGAGAATTTTCTCCAGTTGGTCCTTAGCCTGCAGAGATCGCAGTCCCGGCGTATTGGGCGAAGACACATTCACCACAAAATAGTCGCCCAGCGCCTTGAGGA
>JBCDFX010000361.1:0-4584 GCA_039177155.1 Cyanobacteria bacterium P01_H01_bin.119 | reverse complement strand
GGCGGGTTGCGATCGCTGATGATGCGCTTTAAAGACTGACAAAGGAAGTCGCGATCGCGGCAGAATTTGCCACAATAATGTCCTTACCCTTTCGAGGTTCTGCACTGAGGTTCTGCACTATGGCCAAGGTCTTTAGCGCAATTACGCCTGACCTAAAGCGATTTATCGCTAAGCAACACTTGTTTTTTGTTGCTAGCGCCCCCCTCGCTGCCGGTGGACATATCAACGTTTCTCCTAAAGGCTTAGAAACCTTTCGCATTCTGTCGCCCCATCAGGTGGCTTATTTGGACCTCACGGGCAGCGGCAATGAAACAGCCGCTCATCTAAGTGAAAATAGCCGTATTACCCTAATGTTTTGTAGTTTTGAGGCCAAGCCCTGCATTTTACGGCTGTACGGCATTGGTCGGGTACTGGTGCCGCAAGATGCCGATTGGCCGTCGGTTATGGCTCACTTTGACCCAAAGCCCGGTATGCGCCAAATTATCTGGGCAGAAATCCACCGGGTGCAGACCTCCTGTGGGTTTGGCGTGCCCTTATTTCACTACCAAGGACAGCGGGAAACGCTGATTGACTGGGCTGATCAGAAAGGCGATGCGGGGCTCAAAACCTACCGTCGGCGGAAAAATGCAGTCAGCATTGACGGGCTGGTGCCGCCTGCGGTGTAATACAGGGTCCATAGTCATGCCTTACTGTGACGGTAGAGCGCCGTAATAAGAGCGCCGTAACAAGAGGGTCACGACAATAGAGGATAAATTTGTAATTTGGATAGATGCTGATGAATACGCCAGCCCACGTAGTGTTTAATTTGCTTTGTGTTGGCCGACAAGACACCACCGCGTTAATTGCCCCAGCAGTGGTCGGCGCTATCTTGCCCGATGCGCCTATGTTTATCATGTACTTCTTGGCAAAGGTTGTGTGGCGACAGCCAGAGTCGGTGATTTGGAGCCAAACCTACTACCAGGCGGGGTGGCAAAATTTTACAGACTTGTTTAACTCTATCCCGCTGCTGCTGCTGGGGTTAGGGCTGTGCTGGTGGGCCAAGTCTCCGGTGGGAATAGTGCTGTTTGTCAGTATGCTGCTGCATGTAGCTGGGGACTTTCCGCTGCACCACCACGACGCCCATCGCCATTTTTTCCCGTTTTCTGACTGGCGCTATGAAAGTCCTCTGTCTTATTGGGATCCGCGCTATCACGGGCGAATCGTGAGCCGAGTGGAGACCGTTTCGATGCTGGTGGGCTGCGGTATTTTGTTTTATACCTATCAGTCCATCGTCGGGAAAGCCACGGTTGCACTGGTTGGCCTAAGCTACGGAGCCTATTTTCTTTATGGATTAGTGGTGTGGCGATCGCTTTGAAGCAGTAGCGGGTTGGGGGCAAAGAGATAAGGCAGGCGGTAGCGCAGGGGTGATTACGCTTCGGCTAGGACGCTATGGAGATAGGACAAAGAGGATTTTACAGCCGTCGGGAAGCGGGCCAAAGGCTGGCTCAAGCGCTTTTGACTTATCAACACTGCCGGGAGGTGTGGGTCTTGGCTTTACCCCGTGGTGGAGTTCCAGTGGCCTATGAGGTGGCGATAGCTCTGGGCGCGCCTTTGGAGGTATGGGTTGTGCGTAAGCTGGGGGTGCCAGGACAGGCGGAGCTGGCTATGGGTGCGATCGCTGCGGGAGGGGTTTGTCTGCTCAATCGCCCGCTGATTGAAAAGCTGGGCATTGACGATACAGCGCTGCGGCAGGTTATCGCGGCAGAACAGCGGGAGCTAATCCGACGGCAGCACTGCTACCGGGGCGATCGCCCCCTTAACTTGCACAACCAGACGGTAATCTTGGTGGATGACGGCATTGCCACCGGGTTTACCTGCCGGGCTGCGATCGCTGCCCTTAGGCAGCAGCAGCCAGCCCGATTAATTTTGGCGACGCCTGTAGCGGCTCCCAGCGCGCTGGAGAGTTTGGCGCCCTGGGTTGACCAAACGGTGAGCTTACTGCAGCCAGCCCGTCTAGGGGCAATCAGCCTGTGGTACACCCAGTTTGGGCAAACTACAGATGAAGAAGTGCGCCGACTGCTAGAGGCCGTTATCAGTCATAGAAGTCGAACGGACAACTAGGACAAGACTGCGAGTCCAAGGACTGTGTAATCTGATGGCTGCTGTAATCTGATGGCTGCTGTAATCTGGCCAGCGCTACAGATCTAGCGGATTTCGCTTAGGCGATCGCTATCGGATGCCTCGGTAGAAGCGGCATCTTCGCTCAGGGTTTGCACTTCTTCAGAAGCGTGGTGGGCCGCGATCGCGCCATTATTCGGTTCGGCATCGTCGGCTTTAGGCTGACTAAGCTCAGGATGATCGGCAGCAGCGACAGTTTGATCAGAGTCCGCTTCAGCCTCTGCAGCGTCTAGAACCTCTGGCTTACGCTTGGAAAATCCCCAGACAAATAGGAGGGCGATCGCAGAGATCATCATCCACTCTGGCGGCACCCAGTCTTCGTTAATCACTCGCACCAGCAGGCGCAGCCCTACTAACCCAACGGTGACAAAGCCCGCGTCTTCCAAATGGACGTACTCATCTAGCCAGCGAATAAACAGCCCCGCCATAAATCGGAGAGTAATAACACCAATCATGCCCCCCAGCAACACCAGCCAGATTTCACGGGACAGAGCGATCGCAGTAGTGACGCTATCGAGGGAAAACGCTAGATCGGTTACCGCAATCATGGGCACCGCCTGCCACACCGAGCTAAAGCGTGGGCCGTGGTTACCCTCTTCACCCTCGTTAGACAGCGCAAAGTACTGGAATACTAGCCACAGCAGATAAACTGCCCCCAGCACCTCAAACTGCCAGAACCGCAGCACCCAGCCCGCCGTTAGAATCAGCGCCATACGCAGCACAAAGGCAATCACCAGGCCAATATTAAGAGCGCGGCCCTCCATCTCTTTGGATTCCAACCCCTGGGCGATCGCAGCCAACGCGATCGCGT
Source organism: Cyanobacteria bacterium P01_H01_bin.119 (assembly GCA_039177155.1). GTDB lineage: Bacteria > Cyanobacteriota > Cyanobacteriia > Phormidesmidales > Phormidesmidaceae > JBCBZT01. The sequence goes on along the minus strand of JBCDFX010000361.1, from coordinate 1,616 downwards.
TATCGGCTGACAGCAGCGCCTCCAGCGCAATCAGCACGATTAACAGCAAAAATGTGTCTAACCCTAGGGTGGGCGAAAATTCCAGCAGACGATCTAACATTAAGGCCCGTTGTGATAAAACTGAGTTCCGTTTAGCAGCGGCCTGAATAACTTATTCAAATCAGTAGCCGCTTTATCTAGAATAAAGCGAAGACCTCTATTGCAACAGTTTTGCCGTCCTTCTTATGTCGGCTTTGCTGGCAAAATATAAACCGCTGCTCTACGGCTTTAGCCAGATTTGCCTACTGCACTGAGTCTCGAGTAGCCCACAGCAATCTAGCCCGTTACCTATATCCTGCTCTGTTGATTCCCGTCGTGACTGATTTTTCCCGTCCCAACCTGCTGAAATCCTTTCGCGATCGCTATCCTACCGGAGGGCTCTGCGCCGAATTGCTGCTGTACCAAGACGGCGTCTACGCGGTGCGGGCGACGGTAACGGTGGACGGTAACCCCATTTTCAGCGGCATGGCGGCAGCGGTTAATCTAGCTGAGGCAGAAGATCAGGCCCGCGATCGCGCCTTGAGCCTGTTGGCATTGGAGGACGAATTTAGAGACAAATCCAGATCTGCTGTAGACCCATCCGCCGGGCCGGATACGGCCAGTACAACAGCATCCCAGCCTAGCCCAGCACCGCCAGAGAATTTATCAGAAGATCTACCATCGGTGCTAAGTACCGATACGGTAGCAGATTCTACCCCTGCCCCTAACTCAACCGACCCCATCTCACCTGCCCTTTCACCAGAGGAGCCCGCGCCCGCGAGTTGGGAACTGCCAGGCTCAGTGGATCCAGCGATTAAAGCCGCCGCGATCGCTCAGCTTCCCGATATGAGCGGTGGCCCAGTGGATTTATCGGACATTCTGGCGCAAACCGATGTGGAGCTGCGGCGGGTCAACTGGGATGTCTATAAAGGGCGAGAACATCTGGAGCGTACCTACGGCAAGCGATCGCGCCATGAACTCACCGATGAAGAACTGCTGTCTTTTTTGCTGTACTTGGAGACCCTACCCGATGCGGCAGGGTCTACCGTTGAGTATTAGTCGATTTCCCTGCTTTAATTTCAGTTCTTCAGTTCTATGGACAATTTCAGTTCTATAGACACCGTTTAAGCGCTATCGATGTATAAGGTGCTACCTTACCGTCGTTAGTCCTTTCAGAGCAACTGGAACCCGCTGTGGACATGTTTGCCTCGCTCACTTCAATCGTGATGGGAATCGCTGCAAGCTGAGTCGTATTGACATTGCGCTGCTGACGAGACGCCGGGGCTGCACTCGCATTGCGATCAAAATCGCCTAAGATATCGCCGACGATGCTTAAGGCGCTGTCATCTTCACCGCGCGATCGCTCCGCTTCTTCCGTAAACAAGAGAAGCTGCCCCCGACCAGCGGGACCGCGATCGCTAAGTCGCTGCAGCGATCGCAGAGTATCGCGAAGCTGCACACTGCTGGCAATCACCAACACTTCAAAATAGCCCGCTGGCCCCTGAATCGGTAAATAAACCTGGTCATCTGCCTTCGGAATTGTGACGCTCTCCCCAGGCTCAAGAATTGCATCAGCCTCCGCTGCATCCCAGTAGCTT
>JBCDFX010000360.1:0-4626 GCA_039177155.1 Cyanobacteria bacterium P01_H01_bin.119 | reverse complement strand
GCCGCTGCGGTGATTTCCGTAAGTTTTAGGGCCTCTGGCCCCAGAGCTTGATAAAACTCAAAATTTTGAGGGTTCCACTCAAAAGTCTTTTAGGCTCGAAGAGTACGCGGTTCCCTTGCAGTCAGGCCAGCTGATTTATCGATATGGTTCACTCTCCCGCCGATTCCACCACTAGCAGCGATCACCCGTCCACAGCGACTGTAGACGGCTATCAGCCCCAATCTGCATCACCCGGCTCTAGCGCGCCAAAGGTGACAATTTTAGACGTCGGCGGCATGAAGTGCGCAGGCTGCGTCAGCGCCGTGGAGAAAACCCTGCAAGCCTGTGAAGGGGTGAACACAGCCACGGTCAACTTGGTGACCGAGATGGCGACGGTGGAGTGGATGTCGCCGGGTAGTCCGGAAGCCTTTGCCGCTGCGCTGACAGAAACGGGCTTTCCCAGCCAGCCTCGGGGAGACGACGACGGCGAGGCGAGTGGCGATCGCGCCCAGCAGTGGGCCGAACGTAAGCAAGCAGAAGAGCGATCGCAGTTGAAGCGGGTGGCGATCGCAGGTCTTCTTCTGGTCTTTTCTACCCTGGGCCATCTAAAGCATTTCGGCTTGACCCTACCCCTGTTGAGCAATATCTGGTTTCACGCTGGATTGGCAACATTAGCTTTGGGAATTCCGGGCCGCGAGATTTTAGTGGACGGCTGGCGCGGTCTCCGCCGAGGTGCGCCAAATATGAATACCCTGGTGGGTCTGGGTACTCTCAGCGCCTATCTCACCAGCGTGGTGGCGCTGCTGTTTCCCCAGTTGGGATGGGAGTGCTTTTTTGATGAGCCGGTGATGCTAATCAGCTTTATTTTGCTGGGGCGCACTCTAGAGCAGCGAGCGCGACACCGGGCTGCCAATGCGCTGCAAGAGCTGATCAACCTACAGCCGGCTAGAGCACGGCTCATTGCCAACCCAGACCAGGCGGCAGCCCAGCAGCGCACGGTAGATGTGCCGGTGACTCAGGTTCATTCAGGGGAGTGGCTGCGGGTGCTGCCCGGAGAAGCGGTTCCGGTGGACGGCGTGATTGCTCAGGGCCAAACCACCGTAGACGAATCGATGCTGACAGGGGAATCTATGCCGGTGACAAAGGGGGCAGACGATTCGGTTGCGGCAGGCACCGTCAACCAAACAGAGGCGATCGCAGTGCGCGTTACCCACACCGGAGCCGAGACGGTGCTGGCCCGCATGATCGATATGGTGGAGACGGCCCAAACCCGAAAAGCGCCAATCCAAGGTTTGGCTGACACCATTGCCGGCTACTTTACCTACGGTGTAATGACGGTGGCGGCGCTGACTTTCTGCTTTTGGTATTTTGTCGGGCTAGAGGTTTGGCCCCAAGTCATCGACGGGGCGCTGGGGTCAGCCCATATGGGCCATACGATGACTGCTATCTCGTCTAATCTGCTGGTGAGTCTGAAGCCGGCGATCGCGGTTTTGGTGGTGGCCTGCCCCTGCGCTTTAGGATTGGCCACTCCAACGGCCATGCTGGTCGGGTCTGGGCTGGGCGCTGAGCAGGGGCTGCTGATTCGCGGCGGCGATATTTTGGAGACCACGGCCAAACTCGATGCGCTGGTGTTCGATAAGACGGGCACGCTGACCCAGGGCCAGCCTGAGGTGACCGATTGTGTGGCGGTCGTCGAGTCTCTTAATCCAGATGATTTGATTCAACTGGCGGCCAGCGTTGAGCAAGGCACTCGCCATCCGTTGGCGATCGCGCTACAAAAGGCCGCTCGCGATCGCCAGTTAGAGCCTCTGCCGGCTGAGCAGTTTGTCACCACGGCGGGAATGGGGGTCAAAGCTCAGGTGACTTGGCGAAACGCCACTGAAACCGTGCTGCTAGGCAACGCTGACTGGTTAAGCCAGCACCATATTGCTTGGGATACCTCTGTGCAAGAACAGGTAGCCGGGCTGCAGCAGGGTAAAACCCTTGTTTATCTAGCCATTGGCGCTCAGCTCGCGGGAATATTTGCGATCGCTGATGCCCTCCGCCCCGACGCCCAAGCCGTTATTGATCAGATTCAGCAGCAGGGGCTTGATGTTTATTTGCTTTCCGGCGATCGCCAGCAGACGGCTACCGCGATCGCCGCGCAGCTGCATATTCCTGCCGAAAACTGCATTGCCGAAGTAACCCCGGCGGAAAAAGTTACCGCCATTGAAAATCTCCAAGGTCAGGGCAAGCGAGTGGGATTTGTTGGGGACGGAGTAAATGATGCCCCTGCCCTAGCCCAGGCCGATGTGAGCATTGCCCTCCACTCCGGTACAGATGCGGCGATTGAAACTGCGGGAGTGGTCTTAATGGGCGATCGCCTGGGGGATGTCTTAACCGCGCTGCGCCTGAGCCAGGCGACCCTGAGCAAAATTCGTCAAAATCTCGGCTGGGCCTTTACCTACAACCTAGTGGGAATTCCCCTAGCGGCGGGCGTACTGCTGCCCAGTAGCGGCATTCTTTTGAGCCCAGCCGTGGCCGGAGGACTGATGGCCTTTAGCTCCGTTAGCGTTGTGCTTAATTCTTTGGTTCTGCGCTACACCTTTCCCCGTGCCTCCCAGGACCTGGCCCCTGCACCTAAGAACGCTAACCGTTAAGCCTATGGTTTAAACACCGACATACATTACCCAAGACGCCTTTGCGCAGCTCTGTCAGGCGTACCCCAATCGTATGGGTGAATCGCTGAACCTTAGACTTTGGTCGAATCCGGTTTGAACCCTCCCTGGCAACAATAAAGGGCGAGGCATTGCCGTTTGGGAGGTTGAGATGAATCGCTTTCCGTTTTCTTGGGCAGGCGATCGCGCCACAAATCGCGGAGAATGTCGGGCTTCCACTGCGCCTATTGGTCCGGCAGCTCAACCTGCCGGATACAGCGGGGCCGCAGGCCTGCAGATTACCCAACGCATTCGGCGGCGGTATCTCACCCGCACAGCCAAACAGGTTTTAGCGAATCCCCACCTAATGCGGCGGCTAAGCGATCGCGTTTATGCCCTATGGGAAGAAGATTTGCGGCAGCAGCGCGATCGCGCCCATCCCACCAGTCGGTTTCGGTAATAGCCCTCCCCATAACAGTCCTTAGGACGAGCCGTGTCTTTTTCCATTGACTCTCTTCAGCATTACGTCACTTCCCAGCGCTTCTATGTGTATATCGAAGGGGATAGTGAGCCGTCGGCTTGCTTTAGCGAATGCTCAGGGCTGTCCTACAAGGCAAAAGTCAAGCGTTTTTTTGAGGGAGGGGTGAATAATCGGGAGCGCATTTTGATTGGCCAACCTAAGTTCAAAGAGGTCAAGCTTAAGCGGGGCCTAACCGACAGCATGGTGTTTTGGGACTGGATTAATCAGGTATGGTCCCCCGACCCAGAAACGCCCGGTATCCGGCGCAATATCAGTATCGTAGTGTTTAATCCCGCTGGGGATGGCGTGCAGTGCTGGACGGTCATCGGCGCGTTTCCCACCAGTTGGAAGGCGCCCGCGATGAAGGCTAAAGCGAAAAATCTGGCGCTAGAGGAACTGAGGCTGGCCTTTGAGGGAATTGAGATTTCCACTGAAATTGTCTCCGGAGCAACCCTGCTCAGCGGACGAGATGAACTGGGGGAGTTTGGCTAGGGCCGATCTAGATTTGGCTGGGGCGCGTCATCAATTAAAACCAGAATGTTTCCGGTATAAGCATTACCGCGCCCGCCCCGCATAACAACCTAGGGGCTAAAACGCATTCCGCATAAAAACTTGACTACTAAACGATGACAGCCCCTAAGTAATTTTGAATCCTGTGATTTTCAACCCCGTAATTTTGAACGCCCTGTCCTTAGCCCATGTCCGAGTCTGTTTCTGCCTCACCCATGTCTGCCCCAGCCTCCCGAACTGCCGCGTCATTGGGTAGTCGGAAGCCGCTTGGCTCATTGGGCAATACGATGGTGATTTCGCCGAAGCTGATTTCGCCGCTGGGGGCCAGTCCCCTGACGGTAGTGCAGACATTTCCCAATGTGCAGTGGATTGCCTCAGGCAGCCCCAATCCATCACCGGCGGCGGATGGAGATGTTGTTCAAGCGCGATCGCGCTCCCATAATGACCCTAGCCTAGAGCAATCGAGTGTTTCTCAACCTGCGATCCAGGCTCGTGAGCGGCCATCGGAATCGTTAGAATCGCCAGGCACCCCACCACCAATCCAACAGCGGCCCGATTATGCCAATAGCGGCGACCCGCCAGCCATCTCTGGGCAGCGCCAAGCGATTGAACCTCGACCCAGCATGGCTCAGGGGACTCAATCCGCCCAGCCTCATACCCCAGTTCAGCGCCAGGAAGTTGCGCCAGCCAGCCAAGATTCGACGCCTTTGCAACCGCGCCTGAGTGAAGAAGCTCATCCGGTTCCCCAACCTTACCGTCAGGAAAGCTCGTCTTCCCTGCCAACCGTACAGCGGCAGGAGGATGCTGTTACGTCTGGCAATCCCCCTGCAGACAGCATCCAACTCCAGCAGCAAGTAGATGCAAAACCTGACGGAACAACCGAAGCGATCGCATCTACGGCTGAGCCATCCGTGCAACTTTCACCAAGTGTCTCTACACAAGAACCGCAAAGCATCGCCGAGCAAGACACCTCTGACTCTC
>JBCDFX010000359.1:0-4628 GCA_039177155.1 Cyanobacteria bacterium P01_H01_bin.119 | reverse complement strand
CCTTCGCTGCCGTAGGCAATATTGTCGCGAACCGAGGCGTTAAAAATAAACGTATCTTGGCTAACGATGGCCATATTGCGCCGGACAGTATTGATATCAAACTGACGCAGGTCCACCCCATCGATCAAAATCGCTCCCTCAGTTGGGTCATAAAAGCGCGGCAGCAAATCAACCAGCGTGCTCTTACCCGCTCCAGATGCCCCCACTAGGGCAATGGTTTGCCCCTTTTCAATGGTTAACGTGACATCTTTAAGCACCGGGTTCTGGGCACTATAGCCAAAGTCAACTGAAACTAGCTGGATGGCTCGTTCAATGCAGGTAAACGGCAGGTGACCGTTTTGCTGATAGGGCTTGTCATCGGTGCGCAACAGATTGCGAATCTCATGAATCGATCCCTGCAAACTCTGGATAGTGGCAACATCACCATTGAGTTCGTGCAGCGCCGGTACCATGCGAAACAGAATAAAGACAAAGGTCAGCAAGGCTGGGACTTGGAGTAGGTTATTACCAACTAGAATTGTCATCCCCACCAGCAAGATAGCGACTAAAATCGTGGTGGCTAGCCCTTCAGATAGGGGGCGAACCAAAGCTAGCCTTCCAGCCGCTACCTTAGCCGCTTTCACAATGTCCTGACTGGCGGCGCTGTAGCGACGGCGTTCGTAATCTTGGGTGGCAAAAGCTTTTACAGTCCGAATCCCGGTAATTAGTTCGGAAGCCAAACCCGTAAATTGACTGCGGGTTTTCGACACCGGGAAGCTGGCAGCCCGAACTCGGCGGTTGAGGTTGGATAGTCCGGCAATAGCTAAGCTAAACAACAGCACGGTCAAAAGCGACAGTTGCCAGGAGATTTTTAGGGCAACTAGCGCGTACACCAGCACAACCAACCCCTTGGCAATAATGAATCCCAACATTCGCATCATTTGCTGGAGCTGATTGATCTCCGTAGTGAGGGTATTGATGATATCCCCTGAGCGAACCTGGTTAAAAAAGCTTAGGCTTAGGGCTCCAAGCTGCTCAAACACCCGGGTGTAAAGCCGATCCACCAGACGAGCCTTGGCTAAATCGGTGTAGAAAAAGGTGAGATAGTTGAACACCGCCCGGCACCAGGTTGAGAATAAAATCAACCCTGACACTCGGTACAGCCGATTTAAATCGGGCTGATTGATCCCCAAAATCCAGACATCGAACCACCGCACCCCCACTTGAAAAGGTTCACCGTTAGGGTCAACCAAATTTTGTAAAAAGCCCAGTAAAAAACCGATACCGAACCCCTCAAAGATAGCGGCCAAAATTGGAGCAGCGATTACCATTGCGGCAATTCCTGGAAAGTATCGGGCTTCCCGGAAGATCAAACCGTTGTCTTGCCAAAATTGAGTGGTTTGTAGCAGCCGTCTGAACAGGATCGAGGGGGTCGATTTCATAGTTGAGAAAAATCTAAACGAAATGAGATATGGGGCGTAGCTGGGGCGTAGCCATCCGCACTACCCCACAACCTGAATCACTATTCTGAGCAACTCATAGGGTCACAGCGGCCAATCTAGGGCTGTCATCAGTTAGCCGACGGCTATAACGTAAGGGTGACAGCCCCTTAGCCAACACACTGGAGTGGATATGGCCAGGCTTATCTTTGGTTTGCTCACAGCCAATAACACACTCTAATAGGCACCCGAACCCGCAATCACTTTGGGCACTGTCATTAGCAAGATTCGCAGGTCTTCTTTGAGCGACCAGGATTTTACATACTCCACATCCCGCTGGTTCACCGCATCCAAGTCGAGCTGCTCAGAGCGGGCTTCGATTTGCCACGCGCCAGTAATGCCGGGTAGGGCGTGCAGACGGTGACGCAGCTCAGGTTTAATGCGAACGGCGTCGTAGAGGGCCCAAGGGCGGGGACCAACCAGACTCATCTCTCCCCGAATGACATTGACCAATTGGGGAAGTTCATCTAAGCTCAGCTTGCGCATCCAGCGACCCAAAGGGGTGACGCGGGGATCGTTTTGGAGTTTATGCAGGCCGTTTTGTTGACCCATTACCCGGCTATGAAGTTTTTCGGCATCTACCACCATGGAGCGGAACTTAAAGACGCGAAATAAACGGCCCCGCTGCCCGACCCGCCATTGGCTAAAGATAATCGGCCCCGGCATGGTCAGTTTCATTAAGGCAATCACGCTCAGCATCAGCGGCGTCAGCAGCAGCAGCAGCAGGGCGGCGGCGACGCGATCGATGCCGCACTTTAACCGCCAGGCCCAGGTGCAGGGTCGCGGGGGTAGGGTGTTGCTGGCAGGAAGTTTAAGATAAACGGGGAGATGGGCTGCTTCTCCGGCGTCGGCCCACAGCTTTAGGATGTGATTTCCCAAGGTCGGATCGATATAGATAGCCTGGGCTCGCGATCGCATCAGGCAGCGCTTAAACCAGTCCAGATTGCACAGAGCGGGCAGGGCCGCAGTGGCTACACCCTGGAGCGGTTCGACCAGCAGCTTGCCCTGCCGCCATTTGAGCTGGCAGCGGGATAGGTCTGCGGTTTCTAAGGGTGTGGCTGCTTGCAGGGGGGCTTTAAGCACCGACAGCTTTGCGGTTTTAAGCACAATAGAGGTCATTGCTGGAGTCTCCTGTTAGAGGTAAGCGGTTTTGGATCAGCGTCATTCGGAGTCATACAGGAAATAGGGGCCGATTCATTGGGTTGAACGGCGAAATACACAACCGACGGGGACATATCACAGTGACGATAAGTTGCAATCATGGCGGATTGGCAGATGAAGGGTTTCGGTAAATCACCCCGTAGTCGCCGTAGCGCGAGCCAGACGGTTTTACGCCATTGGCAACCACGCCCAGTAGGGGAATCTGGGAGAGGGACTGCATCGCTTGGTTTAAATCGGGCTGGGTAATGCGATCGATGCGGGCCACTAGCACAACCCCATCGCAAAATGAACCTACCTGGAGGGCATCGGCCATGCCCAGCACTGGCGGTGTATCAATCACCATCAGGTCGTACTTTTTGCGCAAAAAGCTCATCAACTGCTTGATGCGGCGAGAACTCAACACCCTGAGCGGATCGCTAGGCTCTGGCCCAGCGGTGAGCACATCGATTGCAACCGCCCCGAAGGACACAGAAGCAGGTTTAACCTGATGGATCAGCCCCTCTGCTAACACCGTTAGCCCGGCATTATTGGGTAAATCAAGTTCTCGGTGTAGGGTCGGACGCCGCAGGTCGGCATCGATCACCAGCACCCGCTGGCCCAGCCGGGCTGCGCTTAAGGCCAGCCCTAAGGCCAGGGTAGTTTTACCCTCATCGGGGAGGGCTGAGCTAACCATCAGAGACTTGAGAGTATCCGTCTTGCTGTCTGCCTGGGCTGAGAGCAGTTCAATATTTTTGGCAATTAAATCTAGGGCTTCTCGCACTGGGGCCGCTTGGACTGTTCTGGCCAAAATGGAATCGGCCAGGACAGGGGCGCGATCGCCGTTAAATTTAATCCCAAGGGGAGCACCCCGGTAAGCGGGTAAAATCCCCAGCAGCGGTAGGGCCGTCTGCTGCTGCAGTTGAGCTGAGGTATGCACTACCCGATCCATTGATTCCCGCATAAAGGCGGCGATGCCTCCCAAAAACAGTCCGGCGATCGCTCCCAGCACTACATTGGCTTTGGGGTTGGGGGCCACTTTTCTACCCACCAGGGGCGGCTCTACAATTTGCCAGTTATAGCCATCCCGGGCCAGTTCGGCCTGCAGCAGTTCCCGCTCTTCTAGCAATCGCTCTAGTACGGTGCGCTCGGTTTCTACCTCAGGCTGAATCCGGTCATATTCGGCAATCAAATCGGGATAGCGCTGCAGGTCTGCTTCCAGGGTTTGGGCCACGTTAATTAGGCTCTGGCGGCGGGCTTCCAACTGCTGCAGAGTAGCTTCGGCGGTGACAAGGTCTCCTGCTAGGGACAAATCAATCTGGCTAAGCTGTCCGGCCTGAACCGCCACGTCTTCTCCGGCTAGATTCGCCGGCAGGGCGCCTAAAATCCGCTGAATTTCCTGCTGCAGTAGGGCAACCTGGTTGTCGCGCTCTTCTAGTAGCACCTGCAAATTTGGGTCAAGGTCGGTAAAGATCACGCGCTGCTCAGCGATCGCCAGCTCCGTCTGCTGCAGTTCGTTAAGCAGACCTTGAAACCGAGAAGACTGGGTCAGCCGAGCCGCCACTAGGGCACTATTAGGCGAAAGGGCTAACTGCTGCTGCAGGGCACTGTACTGAGCCTGGGCATCGGAGATTTCTACCTGCAGCTCCTGACGCTGCTGTTCGACCCGATTTAGGGCGTCTACCACCGCCTTGGCCTGCTCTTCGGGATCAATTAGGCTCTGGTTGCGGCGAAAAATCTCTAAAGAGTCTTGGGTATCGCTAAGATTTTCGCGCGCCACCTCAAGCTGCTTGTCAATGGAGGCCAGCCCTCGAGATAGGCGCTGCTGCTGCTGTTCCAGGTTGTAGTCCAGATAAATCTGCTTTAAGGTGTCTAGCACCGCCTGGGTTTTGCCTGGATCGTCGCCGCTGTAGACCGCTTCAAAAATACGCGTTTCTACCCCGTCTTCTTCAACTTGCACAAGGCCAAAGTTCTGCTTTATTTCGCCCAGGGTGAGATTTGGATAGGTCGCTG
>JBCDFX010000358.1:0-4664 GCA_039177155.1 Cyanobacteria bacterium P01_H01_bin.119 | reverse complement strand
ATGAGTTTTGCTTAGCCCCTGCTAAGAGCTGTCAATCGCCAACTGATAACAGCCTGTGTCGCAAGATTTGCAGTCCTTGGCCCATATTTTCGGGCGGGCGTGAACAGGCTTATACCTTGGTTTTGCTGATAATTGACGACACGTCCTAGAATTTTGAAGAACGACCAAGGAGGGTGACCGTGCCGGCTGAAAAGTTAACTGTAGGAATTTTGATTTTTCCCGATGTGGAGGTGCTGGACTTCGCCGGGCCATTTGAGGTGTTTTCGCGCACCCGCTTAACGCCGGGCGTTGCCTCTCGTCGCAGCGATAGCAGTGCGCCGTTTGAAGTCTTTACGGTAGCCAAGCGCGCTGACCCAATTCGCGCAGTTGGCGGCTTGCAGATTATCCCTGAGTACGACTTTGCCGCTGCGCCTAAGATTGACCTGCTGGTGGTGCCTGGTGGCTTTGGCACCCGCGCGCTGCTGCAAGATGCAGACGCCCTCAACTGGATCATCGCCGTCAGCGCTGGCGCTCAGCAGGTCACTTCGGTCTGTACCGGAGCGCTGCTGCTGGCCAAGCTGGGGCTGTTAAACAATAAACGGGCGACCACCCACTGGGGCGCCTACGACGCTTTGGCTGAGCTAGATGCCTCAATTACGGTGGAGCGCGATCGCCGGGTTGTCCACGATGGCATCTTTACCTCAGCGGGGGTGGCGGCCGGTATGGATATGGCTTTTGCCGTAGTGGAAGCACTGTTGGGTCAAGCGGTGGCCGATGAGACGGCTCACTATATTGAATATCCCCGCGATCGTGCCCCGATTGGTTAGCCCTATCCATAGCCCATGGCCATCGACACCTGGTTCCCTCTGGCGGTTTACGCTGAAGACTTACCGGATGCCCCCCGGTATAAACCTGAGTTGCTAAAAGCGATTGTGGCGCTTGAGCAGGGCGTTGCCGAGCGGCGCAACTTTCCCGAGTTGGCCTGGACCGGCGATCTCCACGGCGTGGAGCAAATTCACCGCGATCGCCGCTTTGCCTGGATTGTGCAGCAGGTCGAGGCGCACACGCGGCTTTATTTAGAAGCGCTAGGGGTAGATCTCAACCAGATTGAGCTGTATATTCAGCGCGCTTGGCCCGTGGTATCGCGCCCGCAGCAAGAAGTGGGGGTTCACTGCCATAACACCGCCCATATCAGCGCGGTTTACTATGTCTCGGTGCCTAACTCTGGCTCAGATCAGTCGGGCTGTTTAATTTTTTTTGATACGGCTCGCCTAAATGAGGTCAGTCCGGGCCTTGGCAGCGACAACACCGATATCATTGCTGAATGGAATCTTTTCAACCAAGATCAAGCGGTGTATTTACCGACGGAGGGCCGTTTGATTGTATTTCCAGCGAAACAGCAGCACGGCGTGTCTATCAATCACACCGAAGAGCTTCGGGTTTCCCTCTCGTTCGATATTGTGATGACGGCCGCCTCTGGCAAAGCCGCCGGGCGCTACGAGTTTCTAACGCCGCCGCCGCGTCAGTGGAAGCGATTTGGCTCTAGCGATTGCTGATCGCCCTAGCACAAGGTTTTTGGTACTCTTTTGGTACTCTGGGGTTGACCCGATTGCCCCAGTTTGTAACGACATAGACGGCAGGGGGCCGCGATCGCGGTGAAAGATACAAACAGCGTAGCAACAGTAACAACATGGCAGCATGCGACTATAGACCTGGCCTCGAAGGCGTCCCCGCAACTGAATCAGGCATTAGCCACGTAGATGGCAAAGCCGGCGTTTTAGAATATCGAGGCATCCGGGTCGAAGAGCTGGCTCAAAAAAGCACGTTTTTAGAGACAACTTACCTCTTAATCTGGGGGGGATTGCCCACTCAGAGCGAGCTTGCTGCCTTTGAGCATGAAATTCGCTACCACCGCCGGCTGAAGTACCGCATTCGAGACATGATGAAGTGCTTCCCAGAAAATGGCCATCCCATGGATGCCCTGCAAGCCTGTGCAGCTGCTCTGGGGCTATTTTATTCTCGCCGCGCTCTGAATAATCCGGCCTATATTCAGGCGGCGGTAGTTCGGTTGCTGGCCAAAATTCCCACCATCGTGGCGGCTTTCCAGCTGATGCGTAAGGGCAACGACCCGATTCAGCCCCGGGATGATTTGGACTATGCGGCCAACTTTTTGTACATGCTGACCGAGCGGGAGCCCGATGCGCTGGCGGCTCGCATTTTTGATGTGTGTTTAATTCTCCATGCCGAGCACACTATTAATGCCTCGACATTCTCGGCAATGGTAACGGCCTCTACCCTAACCGATCCCTACGCGGTGGTGGCCTCGGCGGTAGGCACCCTAGCAGGCCCTCTCCATGGCGGTGCCAATGAAGAGGTGATTGAGATGCTGCGCGAAATTGGCTCAGTGGAGAATGTGCGGCCCTATGTGGAAAACTGCATAGCCACAAAATCTAAGATTATGGGCTTTGGTCACCGGGTATATAAGGTGAAAGATCCCCGGGCCACCATTCTGCAAAAGCTAGCGGAGCAGCTGTTTGAAAAGTTTGGCCGAGACGAGTATTACGATATCGCTCTGGAGCTAGAGCAGGTGGTTTCTGAAAAGCTGGGTCCTAAGGGTATTTATCCCAACGTCGATTTTTACTCCGGGCTGGTATACCGCAAGTTGAGCATCCCCACGGACTTGTTTACGCCAGTATTTGCGATTGCCCGAGTAGCGGGATGGCTAGCCCACTGGAAAGAGCAGCTCTCTGAAAATCGAATTTTTCGGCCCACACAGATTTATGCTGGTCCCCACGGTTCGGCCTATGTGCCTATGGATGAGCGAATCCATCTGTGGGACAAGCAAACTGCGCCGCCGCCAATGCACAAGGTGCAAAATGAGCTGGTCAGAAGAAACTAATATCTAACGGCAGAAATATACCCCTATTTAGAATGCTGAGAAGATTTGCAGTCTGCGCCATTGACATTAGGATACCGAGTAAAGCTCTCCCTGTTGGCTTGTAACGAAATAGCTTCTCAGCCTGGTCTTAAAGGATCTAGCGGCTGCTCTATCTGTCTTAATTTTGAATTCTCAATTTTGCATTTTGAATTCCGCGTAGCGGAACTCGTCTCAACTGATGACATGCCCTAAATGCCCTCGACCTGACTTTTGCCAGATAGCGCTCAGGGGCAGCGATCGCTATGGTAAAAAGCATAGCTTGGTCAGATTACGCGCTTTACCTAGTGTCGCTGGCGTCGCTGGCACACAGGTTTTCCAGTCAACAGGGCAGTTAGTCAGACTATTTCTTTTGGATTGAGGGCATGATTGACGATATTTCGCAAACTTTAACGGCCATTTCAACGCTGGGGACTCAAGCTGAACAGGCCATGCGGAAAGTAGCTCAAGACGCAGGAGCCTCCATCGGTCAAACGTTGGAGCCGATTGCCCAAAATCCCGGCGTCAAGGCAGTTGCAAAAGTTCCCGGTATGAACTGGCTGCTGCTGTGGCTAGGCCAAGTCGATATCGCCGCCACTCGCGCTGCGGTGGAGACCGCGCGGCGATCGCACCCCGCTGAAGATAAAGACGCGATCGCAGAGCGGATCATTCAGGAGATGACCTGGCGGGCTGCCCGGCTGGGGCTGCTAACGAATATCGTGCCGCCCATTGCGCTGGCCCTGCTAGCCGTAGATATTGTAGGGCTGACCCGGCTACAGGCCGAGATGGTCTATCAGCTTGCCGCAGTTTATGGGCTGGACTTGGAGAGTGCTGAGCGACGGGGTGAGGTCATTATGCTTTACGGTTTAGCCTTTGCCGGCGGCACTCCTACTAAGTTTGCCCTGAGCTGGCTTGAGCTTATTCCTGTGGTTGGCGCTGCCACGGGAGCCTCCAGCAACGCTGCCTTGATTTACCTCCTGGGGCAAACGGCGCGTCACTATTACAGCAATCGCTCTGATTAAAGTTGGCCTGATTAAACGGGCCGGAAACGGCCCCAAATCGGTCACGAGGCTAACGCCCAGATTCCATCCCTTGGGTTACAACTGGGATAGTCTTTACCGAATTTGCTCACTGCCATGCGCGATCGCCCGTCTTTTTCAGCTACCCCAGCTTCCCTCAACTTTGAAGATCGATGGCAGCGATTAAACGACTACTATCGCCAGATTCAAACCGTTATTTTGAGCCGACAAAATCCGGTCACGGGTTTACTGCCGGCCAGCACCGCCATTAGCGTCCACGGCGACTACACCGATGCCTGGGTGCGCGATAACGTCTACAGCATCTTAGCCGTTTGGGGACTGGCGCTGGCCTACCGCAAAATTGATGAAAACCAGGGCCGCACCTATGAGCTTGAGCAAAGCGTTGTCAAGCTCATGCGGGGATTGCTGTTTGCCATGATGCAGCAGGCCCCAAAGGTGGAAAAGTTTAAGGAAACCCAGCATCCTTTAGACGCTCTCCATGCCAAATACGATACGCCCACCGGCAATACCGTGGTGGGTGACACAGAATGGGGGCACCTGCAGCTCGATGCAACTTCTATTTATCTGCTGATGCTGGCCCAGATGACTGCCTCTGGGCTGCAGATTATCTTCACCCATGATGAAGTCAACTTTGTGCAAAATCTGGTGTACTACATCAGCCGCGCCTACCGCACCCCCGACTATGGCATTTGGGAGCGGGGCAATAAGCTCAACCACGGCAGCCCAGAGCT
>JBCDFX010000357.1:0-4670 GCA_039177155.1 Cyanobacteria bacterium P01_H01_bin.119 | reverse complement strand
CAGCAGCGCAATATATAAAATTCCCAGGCACCACTGATACCACACCATTGCAGTGATTAGACCCGGTAGCTGCTCGTCTCGTAAACGAATATCGTTAAAGCCAAATTTTAGCCAGTTGTTAATGCTGAAATCGTAGTAATTAAGCCAGTTCCAGCGGCGCTGCCAAAGGATAGGCGTGTAGCGATCGCGGAAAAACGGAAACTTGGGAATAATCGGCAGGCGAGCAATCAGCAGCCGCAGCTGTCGCAGGGAGCCATCTTCCACAAAGTAGCTGCTGTCCATCAAGTCGTGGTAGCGGCCTCGGCGGTACAAAATGCCAATTATTCCTAGAGGGACGGGCACGCTCACCACGGCTATGGCCATTAGGGTTAGGCCGGGGCGATCGCCCAGTCGCCAAATCAGTGTGCCGCTAAGGCTGGCAATCAGGACGAAACTGCTAAGCATAGTCACGATTTCGGCTGCCGTGGGCACAATCGGAGTGGGTTTGGCCCGGCGATAGCGATCGATAAGCCAAAACAGCAGAGCGTACCAAGCGATCGCTAAAAGCCCTACCGAAAGCGCCAAGCCGATGCTGGTACCGTAGTGGCTCAGCACCAGCAGCCCGTTTAGCGTGAGCCAGCCGCAGGCCACCCGAAGCCGGGCCACCCAGCCCAGCGGCGGGCCAAAAACAATGCGATCGCGCACTTTGACATAGGTGGCTAAATCAACCGCATCTAGGGCCAAAAAATCCGCCGCGCTCAGCAAGAGGGCCGCCTGGCGGGCCTGACCAATAGCCGTCGCTTGCTCAGACGAAAAGCCAGCCCCCATCAGACGACGCTGGGGGGCGCTGTTGACATTTAGGCCAAACAGTCGCTGGTGAAGATCTCTAAGCCGCAGCCGTTCAGTGGTGTATTCAACCTGATTGGCATCGGACACCTGCTCCAGCCGCCGAAAGTTGAACACCAAGTTGCGCAAAAGGGTTTCATTGCCGGTGAGCACCGGGGCCGATAGTCGCTGACCAATGTCTCCAGGGCTTCCCAACAGCTCGCTTTGAGCTGCGCTAAATTCCATCCCAGAAACGTTGATATATACCCCTGAAGAAAACTGAGCATCGCCAAAATCGAGCTGATTTGACACAATCGCTCCCCGCAGGTTTAGGGGTTCTCCAAAGCGAGCCTGGCGCAAAATCATCGGCCCGTTTAGACGGGTCTCGGTTAAAAATAGGGCCTTTTGAAAATTGCTTTTGATCAAGGTTGCCGCGCCCTGCCAAACCGTCTGGGCAAAATCAGCATTACTTTGCCAGATCGAGCGATTAAAGTTGGCTCCCGCAGCAAAGGTTGCCTGGTTAAAGTTGGCGCTGGCCTGAAACTCCGCGCCCTGAAAGTCGACCTCGGCCTGAAACTGCCCCTGATTAAAGCGAACCTGATCGAAAAAAATGGCGTTGCGCAGCGCCAGAGCGCCACTAAAGCGAGCCTCAAACAGGTTAACCGGGCCGTTAAAGCGAGCTGTTGCCCAGTTAACGACCTTATCGAAGTTGGCCCTCCGTCCGTCAACGAGCGCCAAAAAGAAAATATCGCTGCCTTCAACAGCGCCCTCAAAGCGGGTCTGAGCGCATCTAAGCGGCCCCCGAAAAAGGGACAAACTGGGCTGGGCCGCCTGGGGCTGAATCAGCAGCGATCGCGACAGTTGACTTAAGCGAGACACCCGGCGGCGATCGCGGCTCAACTGCTGTTGAGCGGGCTCTGGCAAAAATCCCAGCGGCGTATCTCCGTCGCTAAAGAAGGTCAGGGCAAGCTGAGTCAAATCTAACTCGCCCTGAATTCGAGACTGGCTCAGATCTAGCCCTACAGGAGCATTGCCGGCCTGCAGCGCAGCGCGAAGTTGACGATAAAAGCGATCGCGAAATTCTCCATTTTCGGGGCGTAAATCAATGGTAAATCCTCGT
The DNA here is from genome assembly GCA_039177155.1 of Cyanobacteria bacterium P01_H01_bin.119. Lineage (GTDB taxonomy): Bacteria > Cyanobacteriota > Cyanobacteriia > Phormidesmidales > Phormidesmidaceae > JBCBZT01. The sequence continues at coordinate 2,746 of JBCDFX010000357.1, read as the reverse complement.
AAATCGACCGTGGGCGTGGCATCTCGGGTTACGGTTGACTGCAGCCGATCCTGCAGGATCGCCGGGGTCAATAGAGGTAAATCAGACGGGGCCGCCCAGACGGGTGGAACAGCAATCAGTAGGGCACCTATCAGGGCGATTGCCACCGTCCATACCCCGTAGCCTTGTCGCCACAGCCGGCTACTTAACATAAGCCTTTGTCAGTCTCAAAATTCTCAAACGTTGCCATCTTCCCAAGATTCAGAACCAGACTCAATCGGTTCATCAGAATCTATGCTATAAAGCCTTCAGCGCTGGTTGAGGAGACCCATGGCACTCGAATTTCCCACCGATCTGAAGTATCTAGATTCCCATGAATACGCCCGTTTAGACGAAGACGACGCGATCGCCACCGTGGGAATCAGCGCCTTTGCCATCGATCAACTGGGCGATATTGTCTTTTTAGAACTGCCTGAAATCGGCGACAGCGTTGAAAAAGGGGAAACCTTTGGAACTGTTGAATCGGTTAAGGCGGTGGAAGATCTAAAATCTCCCCTCAACGGCGAGGTGTTGGAGCGTAACGAAGCGTTGATTGACTCTCCCGAACAGCTTGCCGACGATCCCTACGGCGACGGCTGGCTGCTTAAAGTCAGAATAGAAGATCTTGAAGATCTCGATGATGCCATGAGCGCTGACGAGTATCGAGAACAGGTCGAAGGCAGCTAACGGATTATTATGGGCCGCACCCTTCACGTCGAGCTGTTTATTCTGGCCGCGCTGCTATGGCAATCCGCCGAAAGGTTCGGGCAGGGTGCGAGTCAGATTACTTCTATATCAAAACTGCCACCGTGTCGGCAAAATTCTTGCAGAACGGTGGCGCAATTGGCGATCGCGCCGAGGTGGGCAATTTCAAAGCCGTGGGTATTTTGGGTCGCAAAGCCGAGGCAAGCAGCTTTGGGAACGTGGCCAAACTTCATCGCGATGGAGCCATCGCTGCCAAACCCCTGGATATTGGCAAGCTGTAGGGGAATATCAACGGCGATCGCGGCCTGGCGGAGCTGCTGATTTAAAGTTTCATCATAGATGCCATATTTGTCTTGGCTCAGCAAAACGGGGTTCGGACCATCCTGGATGGGATATTCCGGGGCAAGCGGAATAATTTCCAAGGCGATAAGGGCGTTGAGCTTTTGCCGCTGACTAAAAAATAGAGCCCCCACTGCCCCCACCTCTTCTTTTGCCGATGCAATTAGGTAGAGATCGACGGCGGGCGTTTGAATCCGCTCTGCCAAAGCCAGCAAGATGGCTAAAGACGCCTTGTTATCTAAGGTGTAGCTGGCAATATAGTCGCCCATGCGAAAGGGGTGTTTGCGGTGCTTGCCGATCACCGCGCGGGTGCCCGGACGGATACCCGCAGCCGCTAAGTCCGAGAGCGTCCGTTTGGTTTCAATCCAGGTCTGCTCCCACTGCACGGCTTGACCAAGCTGCTGGCTTTGTTGGGGCGAAAGGTGGGAAATATGGCGAGACCCAAAGCTAAGAATGCCGCTGATGGTGTCGCGATCGCCGAGCAGATCCACAACGCCTTCGCCATAAATCCAGGGAAAGGAACCGCCAAGCTTGCCAATTAGCACGCGTCCGTCTGCGGTGATGTCTTGAACGATCATGCCAATTTCGTCTTTATGGGCGGTAATTGCGATCGCCTGGCGGCTGTCTTTGCCGGGGATTTTGATAATCAGGTTGTCGGCCTCGTCCTGCCAGCTTTCTACATTAAGGGGCGCAATTCGCTGCTGCAGCCAGCGGTTGGCTTCGCCCTCAGCGCCGCTGGGAGAATGGCACAAAACTAATGCCTCAATGGTTGCAAACCAGGCATCAAAGGTAGACTCGCTCATGGATTTGACTTATTCGCTCACTCAATCGATCACTGGCCAATCAGCACCCGCCCTATCAAATACAGGCAGCGTTGCTCAACGTCGTTTAACTCGGTTTACTCATCACCAGAACCGTTTTCGCTCCGGCCAATATCTTGGGCGCTGATTCCCTCGGTGGGGGTGCCAAACCGCCATAGGGCAGCGGCGGCTTCGGCCCGGGTAACCGCTTCTTTCGGCTGCAGCAGGGTGGTAAAGCCAAACATCCGACGAATATTGGCAAAATCACCGTTGCCGAAGTCCGCCAGGACCGGGCGCAAAGCTGCCGGATCGATCTCCCCTGCATCTTGAAAGCCCCAGGCCTCCTGAATGGCTTCAATCGTTGCGTTGGGTAAGGGTTGGCGAATATCGAGGGGAACTTTCCAGCTCACCAGTGTTTCTCGCGTCAGGGGCGCATCGGGCCGAAAGTTGACGGCAGTTGCGTTGCCCGCTAAGGCACTGGGGATAATTCCGGCTTCTGCCAGTCCATGAATATAGGGAAAATCGGGGTCCTCCGGGCCGACATCTTGAAAGGCGGGGCGATCGCTGGCAACGCCGAGGCGAATTTTTTGGCCCGGATCGTCTTGATAGAAGCGGTTATTAACGGCTGCCAGCCAGCGAGCAAACTCCCGGCGAGTAACGCTTTGATTAGGATTAAAGGCTCCAGCGTTATCGGCTTCATCGACTTCATCGGCGGTCTCTAGGAGATTAAGCGCTAGCAAATCTTCAAGATACGAGCGCAGTTCTTCAGGGGCCTGATCTAAGTCAGTAATTGAGACAGACGCGTCCGATGGGGTGGCGTTGCCGGTGTTGCTGGCCCCGGCGGTAGAGGGCGCGATCGCACCATTACTGGGATAGGCCAAAAT
>JBCDFX010000356.1:0-4673 GCA_039177155.1 Cyanobacteria bacterium P01_H01_bin.119 | reverse complement strand
GTCTCAAACGGCAGAGGCGCTGGTGTTTACCCTCTGATTTGAGTCAGCCACATGGCGGCGTCCCTCAGTCGAGAATCAGCTCGCTCAGCTCGAAGCCATGCCGCGCTACGGCAGCGCGATTTACCAAGAGCCACTTAAGAGCGTTTTTGATGGCTTTGTGGCCTACGACGTGGTGAGCTTCACTAGTTATGGGTTAAGTGCCCGGCTGGAACCGCTGTACTTTTCGGGGTTAGGCACCGTTGAGGCAGACGTGCTGGGATGCTATGACGGGAATCAGCCTGAGGCCATTAATAACGGCGAAACGCTGGAACTCTGGGTAATGAATCATCGGGTTGAGGCAATTGGCTGGACGGGCGATCGCTACCGAGTAACGGCTAGCCCAACCGACGGCGGGATGCAGGTGATTTTTGTTCCCCGGCGCGAGCAATCTTTATCGCCTTTAATTGAAGTCGTAACCCCGGAGCAGGTGCTGATTCCCTCTACGTCTGGAGATTGGCAGCCGTAAATCTCAGCAAAATTGACGATTGTCTCCGTAAGGCTGATGTAAAGTATTGCTGAAACCTGTTCGCCTCTGCCATCCAACATTTCATCTAGGGAACGTTAGCAGAAACCAGTGGTACAGCGTTTTTGAATCCAGCGAGATTTATGAGTAAGTGTCAAACTCTTGCTCTGAGCCCCCATATCAGCCGAACGGACGATTAGGACGAGGCTGAAAGTCAGATTGCTTTTATGTCAACCACTCCAGTGATACTGGACGCGGTGAGCAATCTGACCAATCCTACAAGCTGTACCTCACCCAGAAGGGAAATACTGTATCTGCCACAAGCTCTGAAGCCCCATGCAAAAAATATTGGTCATTGATGGTGACTCAGTCAGCGCTGAGCGGCTTAAAGCGCTGCTCGAACAACAGCAATATGCCGTAATTGATGCCGATAGTGCCGTATCAGGATTAGCGATCGCTCAAAACCAGCGACCAGACTTGATTTTGGTCAAAGCCGATTTGCCCGAGATGGCCGGATATCATCTGCTAGAAAACTTGCAGCATACGGCTGAGCTGGCGGCGCTGCCCTGCATTATGCTGGTCGATTGCGGTACGGTCAAAGATCTCCGCACCCTGATGGATAAAGGGGCAGACGACTGCTTAGTTCAGCCCTTTAGCGACGCTGATCTGCTCTCTGCCATTGCAACACGGCTAAACCGTCAAGCGGCGATCGCCAATCGCTACGTCACCATTTTACGGCACACCGCTGAGCGCCTAAACCGCCTGTCCCACTACGACAGTTTGACCGATTTACCCAATCACCACCTGCTGCAACAGCGCCTCAGTCAGGCAATTGAGCTGGCCCAGGCTCAGCATCACCGGGTAGCCCTGCTCCGTCTCAGTCTCGATCGGCTCAGACAGGTTAACAACACCCTGGGGCTCCGGGCCGGTGACCAACTGCTGCAGGCAACCGCCCAGCGACTGTCTGCCTCCTTACCTAAGCAGGTTACTTTAGCCCGAATTACGGGCAATCAATTTGTGGTATTGCTCTCTAAGTTCACCAGCATTGAGGCCGTTCACGCCATTATCGATGAAATTCTGGACTGTCTATCTCGCCCCTTTTCGCTGCCGGGGCAGGAGGTGTTTGTCACAACCAGCATTGGCGTGGTGATTTACCCTGACCACAGCGAAGAAATCAAAACGCTGCTGCGTCAGGCCGATGCGACCCTAGAATGGGCCAAGCATCAAAAGAGCAACTCGGTGCAGTTTTATCGAGACGATATTCCCGTTGTCTCCAGCGACGCCATTATGGTGGAGACTGGCTTACGCTACGCCCTAGAACGTGAAGAATTTAGCCTGTCTTACCAACCTCAGATGAAAACCGTTAGCAGCACAATTTCAGGAGCTGAAGTGTTGGTTCGGTGGCAGCATCCGTTAGAAGGATGGATTTCTCCGGCTGAGTTTATTCCCCTGGCAGAAGAAACGGGACTGATTGTGCCGATTGGAGACTGGATTTTTCGGACGGCCTGCGCCCAAATCCAAACATGGCAAAAAATGGGGCTACCAAAGCTGCGGCTCTCGATCAACTTGTCGAGCGTTCAGTTTAATCAGCCCAATTTACCGGAGCAAATTATTAAGATTTTGCGCGCTACCGATCTTAATCCAGCCTGCCTGGAGCTAGAAATTACAGAAACCGCTTTAATGCAGGATGCAGCGGCGGCGATCGCGACCCTCAATCATCTAAAAGAGTTGGGGCTACGCATTGCCATTGACGACTTTGGAACAGGCTACTCTTCCCTCAGCTATCTCAAGCAGTTTCCCATCGATACCCTCAAAATTGACACCTGTTTTGTCCGTGGCGTTGTTAACGACCCCAAAAATCAAGCTATTGTAACCTCTGTAGTGCAGATGGCCCACAGCCTAAACTTGGAGGTGGTTGCTGAGGGCGTGGAAACTGAGGCAGAGCATCAGTTTCTAAGCGAAATACGCTGCGATATTTTGCAGGGCTATTTCATCAGCCGCCCCCTTGACTCAACTAAAATGCAGGCTTATTTGGCCCAGCCACATCATTAACCAAATCGTACAGTGTGCCCTTAGCAAATCGGTACAGCAATCCGCCGAAAGGCTCGCGCGGATCGCGAGTCAGATTGCTGTTATGTCAAATGCTCTAGTGATACTAGGTGCGGTAAGCAATCTGACCAAGGCTATAGTATAAAAATGCAGGTCCTTGGGAGCCAATGAATCTAGCTGCACTAACTGGGCTGTTTATTTTTTGCGTCGCTATTTCTCTATGGCTGTGCGCGATACCAGAGGGACTTGCCAGCATAGGTGCGCTGCTGCCAACCGGGCTACTGTGGGTGGGGGCGATCGCGCTAGCGGCTTGGCTAATGGGGGATTAAGAGTTAAACCCTTACCGAAAATTTACAGCAGCCGAAGGAATGATTAGGACAAGGCTGTGAGTCAGATTGCTTCTGCGCCAAAGACTCCAGCGGCACTGACCAACAACACTAGGTAGAGCACAAAATCTGACCAAAGCGATAAAGGGTAAGACCCGTGCCTGTCGTTGTCAGCTCAAGACGTATATTGACTAGAGACCGATGTCTACCACAATAATTCGAACTGACAACTCAAATGGCAGACCTTTCTTTTGGCAATCTTGACTTTGATGTAGAACAACTGAGTCAGATTTCGGGCGGCGACACAGCCTTTGAGCAAGAACTGCTGCAGCTTTACGTCGACGATACCGCCGAGCATCTAACCAAAATAGAAGCGGCGATCGCTACCTTAGATATCACTGAGATTGAAGAATTAGCCCACCACGTCAAGGGATCTAGCCTTAATATTGGCCTGATAGAGATGGCTCGCTGTGCAGAAAATCTAGAAAAATCGGCCCATCAGGAGCAGTCTGCCGTATTTCATTCCCTATCGTCCCAAATGGGCGGTATCTTTAATCAGTTTCGCAGCTATCTGCAGGCAGAATCCCATTAGCCGAATTTCATTAGCTATCAGAATTTTTCGAGATTCTCGGGTTTACCGCCGCTCCTAAAATTGAGATTAATAATGAGCAATTTTTCCACTCCCCCAGCTCAGCCCCGGCTAGAAACCCTCTCTATTCACGGCGGTCGCCAGGTTGATCCTAGCACTGGAGCTGTGGTCTCACCGATCCACCTTTCCACCACCTTTGAACGGGATACTGAAGGCCACTATCACCACGGCTATATCTATACCCGCAGCGGCAATCCTAACCGGATGGATTTAGAAGCCTGCTTAAGCCTGATCGAAGGCGGCAAAGCAGCGATCGCATTTAGCTCTGGAGCCGCCGCGACCACAGCAGTCTTTCAAACCCTTTCTCCTGCAGATCACGTGATTGCCCCTCAGGATGTGTATCACGGTACGGCCAATATTTTGCGCCACGTCATGGCACCTTGGGGGCTTCAAGTCGATTTTGTTGATATGGCGGATCTAGAGGCGATCGCTGCCGCTATCCGTCCTCAAACAAAACTAATCTGGATTGAAACCCCCTCCAATCCGCTGCTGAGAATTACCAATATTGCTGCCGTTGCTGAATTAGCCCACTGCCACCGCATGCTGTGCGTCTGCGACAGCACCTGGTGTACGCCAGCGATTCAGCGGCCTTTGGCGTTGGGCTGCGATGCTGTGGTGCACTCGACCACAAAATATTTGGGCGGCCACAGCGATTTATTGGGGGGTGCGGTGATTGTGCCAGACGAAACGGAGCTGTTCCAGCAGTTGCGCACGTTGCAAACCCTAAACGGAGCGGTACCCTCACCGTTTGACTGCTGGCTGCTGCTGCGGGGTATCCAGACTCTGGCCTACCGGATGCAGGGCCACTGCGACAATGGCGAGGCGATCGCTCAGTTTTTATATCAGCATCCAGCGGTTCACCAGGTTCACTACCCAGGTCTGTCCGGCCATCCGCAGCATAAAACTGCCGCCCAACAAATGGCGCGATTTGGCGGCATGGTCTCTGTGCAGATGCGGGGCGGCAAAGCCAAAGCCTTTGAACTGATAAAGCATTTAAAGTACTTTACCCGTGCAACCAGTTTAGGCGGGGTTCACAGCCTAATTGAGCACCGGGCATCGATTGAAGGACCAGAGAGTCAAACCCCGCAAGATCTGCTGCGGATTTCCGTAGGATTAGAGCACACAGACGACTTGCTAGCCGATTTAG
>JBCDFX010000355.1:0-4697 GCA_039177155.1 Cyanobacteria bacterium P01_H01_bin.119 | reverse complement strand
TCTCTGCATTAACCGGGCTATAGCCAAATTCAGGGGCGAGCTGATTCACAATGCGGACAACGGCACCGAGGGTTTTAGCAATGGTGCCATCAAAATCAAAAATGAAGCAGGTCACAACGATTCAGCTCAACCAACCTCAAGATTATTGCATTTATACGACAGAACCATGGCCTGTCCCCACTGCCTGATTGCGATAGGCTTGATTGCGACAGCCTGATTACCACGACAAGCCGCTGCGACCTGCTTAGGATGATTCACTCGACAGGGCTACGCCAATGGCATCAACCACTCTGCCAACCGGCACGATCTCCATACTAGAATCAATCCCCTGACCTTTAGGGACAATCGCTTTTTTGAAGCCTAGCTTTGATGCCTCTTTGAGGCGCAGCTCTAGCTGGGAGACCGGGCGCACTTGCCCCCCCAGTCCCACTTCGCCAATCAGCACGGTGTAGGGATCGACCAGGCGATCGCGGAAGCTGGCGACCACCGCTATGGCAATGCCCAAGTCGGCAGCGGGCTCAGCTACGTTAAGGCCCCCTGAAGAGGCCACATAGGCATCTAGCTTAGAGAGGGGAATACCGACCCGTTTTTCCAGCACCGCCAGAATTTGCAGCAGGCGGCTAAACTCTACGCCGGTGGTCGATCGCCGGGGTGAGCTATAGCTGGTCGGGCTCACCAAAGACTGTAGCTCGACTACCAGAGGCCGGGTGCCCTCGCAGGCCACAATGGTTGCAATGCCTGAAACGACCTCATCTCGGTTGCCTAAAAATAGGGCTGACGGATTGCTAACCTCTTCCAAGCCTCGATCCACCATTTCAAATACCCCCAGCTCATGGGTTGCCCCAAAGCGATTTTTCACCGAGCGCAGCAGCCGGTGGCTGGCAAAGCGATCGCCCTCAAAGTACAGCACCGTATCGACCAGATGCTCTAACACCTTTGGCCCAGCGATCGCCCCTTCCTTAGTGACGTGGCCGACGATAAACAGGCTGATATTTTGCCGCTTTGCCACCTGCATCAGGGCCGAGGTGCACTCGCGCACCTGGGAGACTGACCCTGGCGCAGAGGTCAGCTCAGCGTAATAGAGGGCCTGAATGCTGTCGATAATCGCCACCGGAGGCCGCAGGGACTCTAGCTCATTTAAGACCGTTTCTAAATCTACTTCGGGCAGCAAATATAGCGCGCCAGGCGCTGTGGCGTTTTCGCTGACGGGCGATTGAGTATCAATGCCCAGGCGCTGGGAGCGCAGCTTGACCTGCTGCCCCGACTCCTCGGCGCAGACGTAGAGCACTGCACCCTGCCGAGCGCGAAAGTTGGCCACCTGCAGCAGCAGGGTCGATTTGCCGATGCCCGGATCTCCCCCTACCAGCACCAGAGAACCGGGGACAATGCCGCCCCCCAGCACCCGGTCCAACTCCTGATAGCCCGAAGTCAGGCGGGCCTGGGGATGATCTTGCACCTCAGCTAAGGTGAGCGATAAGCGGGCTTTGGGGGTATCCAGCGGTGCGGTACTGCGGCCAGGGCGCGATCGCAGAGCACCGACCCCTGTAGCTGCTTTGGGAGAGGCGATCGCCTGCTCCACCAGACTGTTCCAGCTATTGCAAACCGGGCACTTGCCCAAATATCTGGGCGCCTCGGCACCGCACTGATTGCAAATAAAAACAGAACGAGACTTTGCCATGGGCTACCGCTGCTCCCCAGCCAAAGCACAGCCCAAGTTGACAAAAGACAAAAAAATTATCATTTCACTGTATAGATATTTCACCATATAGAAAAGCTTGACAGGTTGAGATGAAAGCACTGTCCTAGACAGCCAAAATATTTCTTGTGAGCCTCTAAAGCCAGCTGCCCCCTGTTGAACAAGGTTGAAAAAGAAATATTAAAAAACTCTAGAAACAGGGCTATGTCAAGTGTCCAAACGGATTAAAACGAATAGAATAGCTTACTATCTTAATATCATCGACTAAAACTTAATGACAAAATATGCAGATTGTTAAGTAAGTAAGACGACTATTACTTCGATTCGGATCGTTTTTGCGACAGGAGCTGTGAGAGCATTGGACAACTTGAAAGAAAAAATCTTGGTTGTAGACGACGAGGCTAGCATTCGTCGAATACTGGAGACTCGCCTTTCGATGATTGGCTACGACGTAGTTACCGCAGCCGACGGCGAAGAGGCGCTCTCCACCTTCCGTAATGCTACCCCTGACCTAGTGGTGCTGGATGTGATGATGCCTAAGCTAGACGGTTATGGTGTCTGCCAAGAGCTTCGCAAAGAATCCGATATCCCTATTATTATGCTCACGGCCTTAGGAGACGTTGCCGATCGCATCACGGGACTGGAACTGGGAGCCGACGATTACGTTGTTAAGCCCTTTTCGCCCAAAGAGCTTGAAGCCCGCATTCGCTCCGTGCTGCGGCGAGTCGATAAAACGGGGGCTACCGGCATCCCTAGCTCTGGCGTAATTCAGGTTAACGCCATTCGCATCGACACCAATAAGCGCCAGGTTTACAAGGGTGACGAGCGAATTCGGCTCACGGGCATGGAGTTTAGCCTGCTGGAGCTGTTAGTCAGTCGCTCCGGGGAGCCGTTCTCTCGCTCTGAAATTTTGCAGGAAGTTTGGGGCTACACGCCAGAGCGCCACGTAGATACCCGGGTTGTAGACGTTCATATCTCCCGGCTGCGGGCCAAGCTGGAAGAAGATCCCAGCAACCCCGAACTGATTCTGACCGCGCGGGGCACGGGCTATCTGTTCCAGCGAATTGTAGAACCGGGTGAAGAGTAGTCTGATAAGATCCATTCAGGTTTATAGCTTCAGCCGATGGGACCCAATCGAGCAAGAATCGCAATCGATGCGATGGGTGGCGACTTTGCCCCCGCTGAAATTGTCGCTGGCGCTATTCGAGCCAGAGCCGAGCTAGATGCCGACATTCTCTTAGTCGGTGACCCCAATCAGATTCGGGCCTCCACTGCCCAATCTGAAAACTTGCGTGATATCGAGATTGTGCCAGCTGAGGGCACCATCGAAATGCATGAGGAGCCCTTAAGCGCCCTGCGGCGCAAGCCCAAGGCATCTATCAATGCTGCTATGGATTTGGTTAAGCATGGTCAGGCAGATGGCGTTGTCTCTGCTGGGCACTCAGGGGCGGCTATGGCGGCGGCTTTATTGCGCCTAGGGCGAATTAAGGGCATCGATCGCCCTGCCATTGGCGCGGTGTTTCCAACGGTGATTGCCGGGCGACCCGTGCTGGTTTTGGACGTGGGCGCAAATGTAGACTGCCGCCCCAAGTATTTAGAGCAGTTTGCGGTGATGGGCGCTATTTATTCCCGGTATGTGTTGGGCGTCGATGCCCCGAAGGTTGGCTTGCTCAATATCGGTGAAGAAGCCAGCAAAGGCAATGAACTGACCCTGCAGGTGCACAAGGCGCTAACCGACAATCCGGCGGTTCCCTTTGTGGGCAATGCCGAGGGACGAGATGTGCTCTCAGGGCAGTTTGATGTAGTAGTGTGCGACGGCTTTGTCGGCAATGTGCTGCTAAAGTTTGCCGAGGCTGTGGGCGAATCAATTTTGCAAATTTTGCGCGAAGAGCTTCCTCAAGGGATTGAAGGCAAGCTGGGTACGGCATTGCTGCGGGGCAATCTGCGCCGCATTAAGCAGCGGGTTGATCATGCTGAACACGGGGGCGGACTGCTGCTGGGAGTCAACGGCATTGCGGTAATTAGCCACGGCAGTTCTCAGGCACCTTCGGTCTTTAACGCGGTTCGGTTGGCTAAGGAGGCAGTGGATAATCGGGTATTGGCGCGAATTCGGGAACAATACCAGAAAGTAGCTGCGGCTGCGGCAGATGGAGAATAAATGTTGCACCAGCACATAAATGGGGTTTCGCTGATAGGCTGCGGTTCGGCCCAGCTCGATGTGGCCTTGAGTAACGATGCCCTCAGCCAGGTGGTTGATACCTCCGATGAATGGATTGCAACTCGCACTGGCATTCGTCAGCGCCATATTGCTCAGCCTAGCGACAGCTTGGCGGGACTGGGGGCAGCGGCGGCTCAAAATGCACTGGCCATGGCTGAGCTATCGCCAGCCGATGTGGATTTAATTGTGCTGGCGACCTCAACGCCGGATGATCTGTTCGGCAGCGCCAGCCAGATTCAGGCAAAGCTAGGGGCGACAGGCGCGGTTGCTTTTGATTTGACGGCCGCCTGCTCGGGCTTTGTGTTTGGTCTTATTACGGCGGCTCAGTTTATTCGCACAGGAACCTATCAAACCATTTTGGTGATCGGGGCTGACTTGCTCTCGCGCTGGACGGATTGGCGCGATCGCCGCACCTGTGTTTTGTTTGGCGATGGGGCTGGGGCTGTAGTGCTGCAGGCGACAGAGCGCGATCGCCTGTTGGGTTTCGAAATGTGCAGTGATGGCGCTATGAATGAGTGCTTAAATTTGGCCTATCATAGCCAGCCTGAGGCTTTAGTCAACGAAATTTCCGTGCAGCAGGGCGGCTTTGCCCCAGTGACGATGAACGGGCGAGAGGTCTACCGTTTTGCGGTCAGTAAGGTGCCCGAAGTGATTGAAAAAGCGCTCTATCGGGCTGAGCGCAGCGCTGATGCCATTGACTGGCTGGTGCTGCATCAGGCCAATCAGCGCATTTTAGATGCAGTGGCCAAGCGATTAAAAGTGCCCAGCGATCGCGTTATCAGC
>JBCDFX010000354.1:0-4699 GCA_039177155.1 Cyanobacteria bacterium P01_H01_bin.119 | reverse complement strand
TTGGATTAGCCCCTGGGCGATCGCCTGACGAGGCACCCGTGGATCTAGCTCTAGGGCTACCACCGTAATCTGACAGCGGGGGTTAGTTTGCCAGATTGTTTCCAGTGCTGCTGCTGTGTTGTAGCCCAGTCCGTAGCAAATATCGAACAGGGCTATTTGATTTTGTTGCTGAGCGATCGCCTTTAAATGAGTCGTTTTGACATAGGTGAGCTGGGCCTCCCGGTAGGCCCCTTCCCGGCTGTGAAACCATTCCCCAAATTCTGAAGAGAAAAAGGTAAAGGAGCCATCAGCGGTCGGTGTAAGTTCAAAGGGGGGCATTTGAGAGTTTAAGCGCATCAATAAACGCCAACACCTTAAGCGGAATATAGCTGCGGGAGGGATACACCAGCCAAGCAGCAGTATCAAACTCAGTAGCGGTTACCTGATAGTCGGGAAACAGGTCAATCAGCACCCCTTGCGCTAAGCTTGAATCCACCAGCCAGTGGGGCAAAAGGGCTATTCCCATATCTGCGATCGCGCACTGCTGCAAAGCCACCGCATTTGAAATCACGGTTCGCCCCTGAATGGAAACTGTCGTAATTTGCCCCTGCTGATTCTTGAATATCCAGCGCGATCGAAATCCTGTTAAAGGAAACAGCAAACAGTTATGGTTAGCGATCGCATTAGGGCTATCGGGTTTTCCCTGCTGACGTAGATACCCAGGACTGGCGCAGACGCGATATAGCGTTGGCATCAAGCGCCGAGCAATCAGGGTCGAATCTGTCAGATGCCCCAGTCGAACGGCGAGATCGATGCGTTCAGCGACCAAATCCACTATGGCATCCGTTAGCTGCAAATCGACGGTCAGATCTGGATAGTCGGCGCAAAACTTCGACAACATGGGCACAATGCAGGTCTGCCCAAACGAAACTGACGCCGTAACTCGCAAAACACCTTTAGGCTTACCTGCAACCGCGTAGGCTAAATCCCTCGCCTGCTGCATATCTTCTAAAAGCGGCGCAATCCGGTTGAAATAAACGATCCCCGCCTCGGTCGGTGAAAGCTTGCGGGTGGTGCGCTGAAACAGCCTAATGCCCAGATCTTTTTCCAGTTTGGCGACAGTGCGTGATACCGAGGACGGATCGACATCGCGATCGCGGGCCACTGCCGCAAAACTCCCCTGGCGCACTACTTCAACAAAAATCTGAAGCCCCATTAAATCCATACGCCCAACGCCATACGCCTAAATTCATCGGTCGCCGGAAAAGCTCATCATATTGATTAATGCATAAAATACACGATAGCCATTCATAAAAGCATCTTTATTGAAGAAAAAACAATAATTATAGTGGCAGCTAGTTCAACCAGGAGACACTGCGATGCCATTCAAAACGATTGCTGTTTTGGGCCTTGGAGCGATGGGATTACGCCTAGCTCAAAATATTCTCAGCGCCGGATACAGTCTTGTGGTCTACAACCGCACCGCTGACAAAGCCAAGTCTTTGATTGAGCAAGGTGCGAGATCTGTCGCTACTCCAAAAGAAGCAGCTGCCCAAGCTGATATTGTCATCAGCATGGTGACTGACGATGCCGCCTCTCAAGCGCTTTGGATGGAGCCTAAGACAGGGGCGATCGCGGGCTTAAAGCCTGGTGTGGTGGCAGTCGAATCCAGCACCTTAACAGTGGACTGGGTTACAGCTTTAAGCGCCGCCGTTACCGCCCAGAGCGCCGCTTTCCTCGATGCTCCGGTAGTGGGCTCCCGCCCTCAAGCGGAAGCAGGCAAGCTAATGTACCTGATTGGAGGGGAGAAATCGACCCTAGCTCAAATCTATGAAGTTTTAGCAGTTAACGGAAGCCCTTATCACGTCGGGGGCGTAGGGCAGGGAATGGCAATGAAACTAGCTGTCAACGCGCTGTTTGGTATTCAAGTTGCGGCGGTGGCCGAGCTGCTGGGACTGCTGACTCAGGCGGGCCTAGACCCAAGTGCGGCTCTGCCATGTCTAAGTGATCTCCCGGTCACTAGTCCAGCAGCAAAGGGTGCGGCTCATTTGATGGTGAACCAAAATCACGCTCCCCTATTTCCGCTCACTTTGGCAGAAAAAGATTTGGGCTACGCTCTGACCGCTGCCAAACATCTTGGCGCTGACTTGCCCACTACGAGGGCAGTGCGCGATCTTTTTAGAGAGGCAATCGCCCAGGGATATGGAGCAGAAAATTTGACCGCGATCGCTAAATGCTATCTCAAAGGTTAAGTTGAAGCAGCCATCTCAGCCTAAGCTTCTTTCCCCTCCCGTTTGTCGAGCCATCTCATTGTTACAACTCCAGGAGCTGAAGCATCGGGGATGCCGGAATGCCTAATGCCTGGAAACAAGCCCTATGGCATATCCCAGTATGCTACGATAGCAAATCGTTGAGCAAAACGCTCTGTGGCAATAGCTCACACAATACTTTTGGAGAGGTGGCCGAGCGGTTTAAGGCGCAGCACTGGAAATGCTGTTTAGGGGCAACTCTAACGAGGGTTCGAATCCCTCCCTCTCCGTTTTAGCTACTGGGTTTGGGGCCATTCTCTTACTAACAGATCACCCCTTCCGCGAAGTCCAGGACGGCGGTTCGTCCTGGTCGATGGGGTCTGGGGAAAGCGAAATTTCCCCAGGCACTCCCTGACAACGAAGCCCCAACCGCCGTCTTACCCCAGTCTCCGCCTTCTGGTAAGTTTGGTTAGATTGCGCGCTCCACCCAGTATCGCTAGAGTTGCTGGCACAGAACTAATCTGACTCGCAGTCTCGTCCTAATCGTCCCTTCGACTGCTATAAAAGCCATCCTGACGGTTATTATGCTCGAACCTGTCGGCAGATTGCCACAGCAAACAGGCGGTAGGGACTATATCCCTGCCGCCTGTAAACGACGTCATAGAAGGTGTACTACTGACAATTATTCGTATCGAACGAGAAAATACAGACATTGAGTCGAGCCAGCTCCGAACTCGTCTGATACAGCGTTTTCTTCACGGATGAGAGATGGCCTATGGACTCAGGGCAAAAAGTTGGCCGCACCTGTAAAGCTTATTAGCGCTCAGAAACGCTGTAGTGGGGGGGTTGGGCTTAGCTGCTAAGAACGGGTGAGGGGAGGCCCCCCCTACCATCAATGCTATCGCCTTCAACGGTAAGCGAATCAGGGCGATTTTGCCGGCTAATGGTTGCCATAATCTGCTGTGCGCCTTCTTTTTCCAAATCTTCTATATACCCAGCTTTTGCAACTAGGGCTTCAACCTCAGTATCAAAGGGTCCAAAGTAGTAGGTGCATTCGGGGGCAGCAGTGGTAACTTTAATCCACCACTCGCTCGCAAAAAGCCCTTTAAATAGGCCACCAAAAATATTTTTCATAAAGCTCCCTAATTCTGATCTCGACTAAACAATTTTAAATTCAAAAAACTTATTACCGCCAGACTTAAGTCTAGGCAACGGATTGAATCCCAACTTTGGTTATACTCTGTTACTTTTCTTTTTGTAAAGTATCTAAATGGAGCCGACGGTTCCACTCCTGACGATAGATCTCATACAGCGCCATGCCTGTAGCGACAGATGCATTTAGGCTGGGGGTCTTACCCTGCAAGGGAATGGAAAGTAACATATCGCAACTTTTCTGAATAGACAGGCTGAGTCCATCCGCTTCAGCGCCAACGACCAAAACTGTAGGCGTGGTAAATTCCGCTGTGTGCAACGGTTTGCCCGCTGCTGAGGCGGTTCCGTAAATCCAGTAGTCAGCTGCTTTAAGTGTATCCAGGGCGCGGCTCAAATTAACCACCCGCGCAACGGGAAAGGTTTCCAGAGCACCAGCGGCGACCTTGGCAACAGTAGCCGTAATGCCGACGGCGCGTCGCTGGGGAATTACAAGACCCTGAGCACCAATGGCCTCGGCACTCCGAATAATGGCGCCAAGATTGTGGGGGTCGGTAATGCCATCGGCAACCACAATTACAGGCCGTCTGGCCCGGTCTCTGGCCTGGATGATTAGATCGTCTAGCTCGATGTAGGCATAGGCAGAGACTTGGGCGGCAATGCCCTGGTGGTTTGCCCCTTGAGTAATTTGATTCAGTCGCTGAGTATCAACCTCATCGATTACCGCGCCGCCAGCTTTAGCGGTGGTCAGCAGGGGATGAAAACGGGGATCGTAGCGCAGCCGGGCATTAACCCATAGCCGGTTGATACTGCGATCGCTTTCAATCGCCGCTTCAACCGCATGCCGCCCGTAAATCAAATCACTGTCGGTTTCTTCGGTATCTGGGGCGGTATCCGCAAAAGACTGGGGCGCAAAAGACGGTTCACGACCTAATGAACGATCGCCGTGGCGAATTGGCACAATGGCACGATCGCTGCCGCGACGAGCCGGGCGCTCTCGATTAAACTCACCGCGACGTCTAGGGCGATCGCTAGTCTGATCCCGACTGCGATGGCGATCGCTGCGAAACGAACGGCTGGGCTTGGGGCGATCCGAATCGGTCTTATAATCGCTCCGGCGAGAAAATTTGTGCTCAACCTCTGAGCGCGATCGCTTTGAGTGGGAAGGGCCAGATCGTTGATCGGAGTATTGATCTGAACGCCGATCTGGACGTCGATCTCTACGGGAAGCAGAATCTTGACGATTTCCCCTCAGTCTGGGTGGCTGAGGGCTACGGCGATTACTTTTGCGCGGTTTGGGAGGCATAGCATTAGAGACAAAG
>JBCDFX010000353.1:0-4708 GCA_039177155.1 Cyanobacteria bacterium P01_H01_bin.119 | reverse complement strand
TATTTTGGCGGTGGGTACATCCGTTAGCTTGAGCTTTTTAGGACTGTCAGACTTTGCCTTTGGTTTGGGCGCGATCGCAGGGGTGACCAATTTGATTCCGTTTATCGGGCCAATTTTAGGCGCGATTCCTGCACTGGTTGTCGCCGTTTCCCAAGGCGGATGGATTTTTCTTTGGGTGCTGATTCTCTTTGTGATTATTCAAAATCTAGAGACCTATGCCCTCGACCCGCTGCTGGTGGGCTCGTCAGTGGGGGTGCATCCCCTATATCAGCTGTTAGCAGTTTTAGGCGGTACCCAGGTTCTTGGCATTATTGGCGCGCTGATTGTTCCCCCCTGGATTGCGGGAGGAGCCGTTCTGCTAGAGAATCTCTATCTGCGGCCCAAGCTCATGGCTGAGCGCAGTGCCCAGGTTGAGCAGCGCCCATCGAAAACCGAATCAGTTCTACCCGCCGAAGAGCCAGATAAGGTCAAGCAAGTGGCGACTTAAAGCTAAAACTGAACTGTGCTGTTAAACGAAAATTCATTGCGATCGCAGATAGCTGACAAGGGCCTGCAACCCTAGAAAATAGCTCTCAGCGCCGAACCCAGAAATCTGACCAATGGCAACTGGCGCAACGTATGAGTGGTGGCGAAACGCCTCTCGGCGGTGGATATTGCTCAAGTGCGCCTCAACAGTAGGTAAATTAACGGCGGCGATCGCGTCGCGGATGGCTACGCTGGTATGGGTGTAAGCGGCTGGGTTGATTAAAATTCCCTGGTACGTTCCCAGCGCCTGCTGTACAGCATCCACAATATGGCCTTCAACATTAGACTGATAAAAATCGCACCGAACGTGCAGCTTCTCAGCTAACTGCTTCAGGCCCAAGTTCACAGAATCTAAGGTTTGATTGCCGTAAACACTCGGTTCACGCTTACCAAGTAGATTCAGGTTTGGGCCATGAATGACCAAAATCTGAATTGCATCGTCCATCTTGGCAACGCTGAGTGATCAGAAACAACTTTTATCTATAGTCGTCATTTACAGGGATTGGAATTGGCTCATGCTCTGGCTGAACTTGAGGACCAAATAACGCGTCCATCAAGCGATCAATCCACTCTTTGATCTTTCCGAGAGCCTCTTCGATATAATCCATCAGATGCTAAACTCCTTGCTGGTCTTTCAAATACCTGGCTCGTAGCCCTACGTAGAACTGCCTAAAGGATTTCCCCTAGCCAGCAGATAAAAGCCGGGCCCCGCGTGGGAGACATTTTAATGTATCTATCATAACGAATTGGTCGTGATGGTCAAGGGGAGAGCCCTATCAAATGCTCGGTTTTAATCCGATTTAAATTTATGAAATCTACGCCGACAGGACGGTTGAGAGTTTTCAGGCAAAATCTTGGATTTTCCGAGATTGTACTGATCGTTCACTAAATCCCCAATTTGCTTCTATAAGCAGCATCCCAGCGATAGCGATACCCGGTGGAGCGCGCAATCTGACCAGTGCTACAGTAGCTGCCGGCGCAGCTTATCTAAGGCGGCGGCGCTGCTCAAGTGGCGCACCCAGTCTCGCCCTCGAAATCCGCCAAACTGGTGGGCCACGCTGGTGACGGCTCCCGTAGGATCAGCCAAGCCAATATAAACTAGCCCCACCGGTTTATCGGCTGTGCCCCCACCGGGGCCTGCAATCCCCGTAATGCTCAGCGCCCAGTCAGTCTTGAGTCGTTGCTGCACACCCAGGGCCATCTGGTTAGCAACGGGCTCACTAACAGCGCCGTGGGTCTCCAGATCGGAGGAACTGACCTGCAGCAGGTTAGTCTTCACCTGGTTGTCGTAGGCAATAATGCCGCCCCAAAAATAGGTTGAACTGCCTGGAATCGCCGTCAGCAATTGACCCAAACCGCCGCCGGTACAAGATTCGGCCACGGCTAGGGTTTCTCCCCGCGATTGCAGTAAGCGTCCCACAACCGCTGCCAGCGTGTCGTCATCAGCGCCGTAGCAGTCGAGTCCGGCGATCGCTCGAATTTTGGCTTCCACTGGGGCAATCTGGGCTTCGGCTTCGGTCTGGGAGGCTGCTTTTGTGGAAATTCGCAGCCGCACTTCTCCATTACCGGCATAGGGGGCTACGGTCGGATTTTTTAGCTCAAATAGGGGGGCAACTTGCTCTGCCAGTCCCGACTCGCTAACGCCCCAAAACCGCAGCACCCGGCTGTAAATAATGGACTGCACCCAGCCGTGGCGCTGGAGGTAGGGCGCGGCGGTCTCCTGCCACATGGCGTGCATTTCTCTGGGGACGCCGGGAAAAGTCATAATCACCAAGCCAGGATCGGGGGTCCAAATAATGCCCGGTGCGCTGCCCAGGCGATTGGGCAATACCTCTGCACCCTCTGGAAAGCAGGCTTGCTTGCGGTTGTTGTCGGTCATAATGCGACCGCGCCGCTCAAATTTTTGGCGAATACCCTCTAAAACATCGGCCCGCTCAACTAAGGGTGCCCCAAAGAAGTCAGCTAGGGTTGCTGTAGTCAAATCGTCGGGAGTTGGCCCCAGCCCACCGGTGAAGATCAAAAGCTGCGATCGCGCCTTTGCTATGGCGATCGCCTGCTTAATTCGCTCAGGATTGTCTCCTACCACGGTTTGGTAATAGTGGGGAATGCCTAACTGAGCAAGCTGCTGGGCCAAAAACTGAGCATTGCCGTTAAGAATTTCTCCCAGCAGCAGCTCAGTCCCAACGCAAATAACCTCGGCACACTGAGTCATAGCCTTTACCGTGCTCTTTCCATATCTGTGCTCACTATAGGCTTATCTAGAACCTTCACTGCAACATCTAACCGATTCTGGTCTAGCGGGAAAGGATCACCCGTGGCGTTAATGCTAATATTTAGCATTAAACAAATAAGCTTTTCAGAATCGGCCGCGTATTTTTGGCTTTTAATTAAACTTCGACGATGACGAATACCCTCTCACATCAAGACTTTCAAGAACTTATTCAAGCGGGGGTTCAACGCCAGGCATCCCCAGAGGATGACGATCAGATAAATGCCACTATCCATCGCCATCCTGAGTTTGGCATCGGCTCTCGCCGCTTGATTCAACTGCGGGAGATGCAGTTGCTGATCCATCACTACGAGCCGCAGGACGATACGGTTATCGTTAGAAATCAGACATTATTTCCTCAATGTATAGAGGTGGGGTTTCAGCTATCGGGTAGCTCCAGCCTCCGCAGCGTTGGCCAAAATTTTCTGCACTGTGGCCCCTGGGAGCCGTCTACTGTCCAGGCGCCTAAAGAAGAGCGATTTTTTCAAATCGATATTCATTTGAATTCCCTAGACCTGCTGAATACTTTTAGGATCGATGGGGCTATCGGCTCTGTGGCTATCGAACGGCTGTTTGAGACTGCCGCAGAACAGCCCTATCACCAAACTGGCAGTACAACGCTGGCCATGCAGTTGGCCTTAAATCAGCTCTTAAACTGCCCCTTTCAAGGGTTGACCCGGCAAATCTATCTAGAGAGCAAATGCTATGAGCTGGTGGCGCTAAAGCTAGAGCAGCTTAAGGCGGGCGATCGCCAGCCCACAGTGCAATCGCCGCTGCCTTTAGAAGCAGATGATGTGGAGCGGATTCACCAGGCGAGAAATATTTTGATTACTCGCCTCGACAATCCGCCGTCACTGCTGGAACTTGCCCGTCAGGTGGGCATCAATGACCATAAACTTAAAAAGGGCTTTCGTCAGGTGTTTGGCGCCACTGCGTTTGGTTGCCTGCTGCAGTATCGGTTAGAGCGCGCCCGTCAGCTTTTGGCAGCGGGTGATATGAGCGTAATCGAGGTGGCCCACCAGGTCGGGTTTGCTAATCGCAGCTACTTTACCAAGGCGTTTTGCAAGCGGTTTGGCCTTAATCCGGGAGCTTACCGTCGCAGTCAGCGCAGCACTCTCCACACCCGCTAGAAAAACTCCGCTGATCACACAAAAATACTCCGTTCACCATACAAAACCGTCTTCAACTACAGCGTCATCCCCCGTACGCTGATTGAAATGCGATGTCAATTGGGATACAGCAAATAACTGCTGAGGTCCCAATTTTTGATATCCAATTTTATTGATGTGTATGGTGTGATGTTTAATCAATTGCAGTGGGCGACATTCCTGGCAGGGGCTTTGATAGCAACGATCGCGCCGACGGTCAAAGCCGAAGTGATGGTGCTCAATCGACGCGAGGCCGCGATCGCCGATAACACCAATCAACCGCCGGTGGAGAGTCGCGAGAGCGAGGCGATCGCCCAGCAGATAGAGACGGCGATCCAAATTACAAACGTTCAGATTAATGAAACCGACGCCGGACTGTCCATTGAGCTAGAGATTTTAGAAGACAGAGAGCCGCAGTCCTTTACCAGCGGTTTTGGGGCAACCGTTATTATTGACCTGATTAATACGCAGCTAGATCTGGCGACTGACGATTCGATTGTGCAAAACAATCCGGTGGCAGGGATAGCCTCGGTTCAAATCGCACCGCTAGATGGCAACAGCGTTCGCATCACCGTGGTTGGGCAAGAGCAGGCTCCCGCGGTGGAGGTGAATCAGGCTGATGGTGAGCTGATAGTAGGCGTGGCAACTGGGGAAGCGATCGCCAATCAGCCGCCGGCCCCGCCCACCGAAGAGGAACCGCTGCCGTCAGCAGACTCAGCTGAGGAAGAAGAGGATGCCATCCGTCTAATCGTCACCGGAGAAGCAG
>JBCDFX010000352.1:0-4726 GCA_039177155.1 Cyanobacteria bacterium P01_H01_bin.119 | reverse complement strand
CCCTGAACTCGGCAGCGCACTGGGCAAAACCCTGCGCGGGTTTAAGGACGAAATGGACAATCCTGAAGCGGATGAGTCTCAAGAGGTCTTAGACGACGGCGACGATGATGAGTACCGCTAGAAGATTGCGCTTCAACGGTTTAGGAAAACAGCAACCCCACTTCACAAGTAAAGCCTGGCAACAGAGGACTTGTGAGCGTATCGCCAGAATATAAGGTCATTCCTTTAGTCAAAACCCCGTTTTCCCGGCGATAGACTTCAATTAGCCGCTGTTCGCGATCGGCAATCCAATATTCCAGTACCCCTTCGTTGGAGTAGAGTTTGAGCTTGGCGGTGCGATCGCGCTTTTTATCCTTCGGAGATTCAGAGAGCACTTCAACCATCAGCTCCGGTGCCCCCGTCAAATGCCCAGCCTGATCCAAAAGCATTGCAAGTCGCTCACGGCTGACCCACACCACATCAGGGATGACCGCTTTCTCCGGCGAAAATACCACGCCGGGAGTCATAGCCGGTTCACCGAGATCTGTTTGAGTTGACCAAGCTAAGAGCTTTGCATAGATTCGACCGCTGACGCTCTGATGCTGCCAGTGGCGCGCGCGGGTCACATTCAGCTCCCCCTCAATGATTTCATAGCGGCTGCCGTTGTCGGGTAAGCACTCCAAGTCATCGACTGTCCACTTGAGTTTTGAGGATGTTTAAGCATCGGCGACCATAGCCTGACCTAACCCTCGGAGCAAAAAGGTGCATAGCTTATCTTACCGTTGCACTCTCAACTCCCACAGCCAGCGTGTATCCTGATCAGATAAATTGAGACAGCCTTTTAATCAGGCTTCAACCACACTCAAAGGCAGTAGGAGTAACCTATGTGCGGCATCGTTGGATATATCGGTACCCAAGCAGCCAGCAATATTTTGATTGAGGGACTGCGCAAGCTGGAATATCGGGGCTACGACTCAGCCGGCATTGCCAGCGTCAGCGAAGGCGAGCTGCACTGCGTGCGGGCTAAGGGCAAGCTGCAAAATCTGCAAGATAAGCTAGACGGCATCGAAAATCCGGCTCGGCTCGGTATTGGTCATACCCGCTGGGCTACCCACGGCAAACCGGAAGAATATAACGCCCATCCCCATACCGATACCTACCGCCGCACCGCCGTAGTGCAAAACGGTATTGTCGAAAACTACCGAGAACTGCGGGAGGAGCTAAAGACCCAAGGCCACGAATTTCGCTCCGACACCGATACCGAGGTGATTCCCCATCTGATTGCAGAGTATTTGGCCAATCCTCCCGCCGATGCACTGCTGACCTATCAGTCGCCTTTTTTAGAAGCGGTGCGGCAGGCCGTGGTTCGCCTAGAAGGGGCCTTTGCGCTGGCGGTGATTAATGCAGACTTTCCTGATGAGCTGGTTGTGGTGCGTCAGCAGGCGCCCTTGGTGATTGGCTTCGGCCAGGGAGAATTTTTCTGCGCCTCGGATACCCCGGCAATTGTGCCCCATACCCGGGCAGTGCTACCGATGGAAAATGGCGAGGTGGCTAAGCTAACACCCCTGGGGGTAGAGGTGTATTCCTTTGCCGGCGATCGCCTGCGTAAACATCCCCTCACCCTTAACTGGAACCCGATCATGGTGGAAAAGCAGGGGTTTAAGCACTTCATGCTCAAGGAAATTTACGAGCAGCCGGGAGTGGTAAGAGCCTGCTTAGAAGCTTATGTCGATGGCAGTTGGAGCGCAAAAAATAGCGATCGCTCCCCCATCCAGCTCGGCCTTAGCGGCGATGTGTTGACGGATTTACAGCAAATTCAAATTGTGGCCTGTGGTACCAGTTGGCACGCCAGCTTGGTGGGCAAATACCTGCTAGAGCAGCTAGCCGATATGCCGACCCTGGTGCAGTACGCCTCAGAGTTTCGCTACTCTCCCTCGCCCCTAACCCCGCATACGCTAACCATTGGCGTTACCCAATCTGGGGAAACAGCAGATACCCTAGCCGCACTGGAGATGGAGCAGGAGCGGCGCAACGCTAAGACAGAGGCAGCCTTTGCCAGCCGGATGCTGGGCATTACTAACCGTTCAGAAAGCTCTCTGGCCCGCATGGTGCCCCATATTATTGACACCCGCGCGGGTATTGAAATCGGTGTAGCGGCCACCAAAACCTTTACGGCTCAGGTAATGGCCTTTTACTTTTTGGCATTGGAGCTGGCCTACCGCCGCCAAACCCTAAGTGCAGAGAAGTTCGAGGAAATTATTATTGGCCTGCGCCAGCTTCCGGCCCAGATTGAGCTAATTTTGGAAAGCCAGGAGCGCTATATCGAAGAGCTGGCCCACAACTTTGCAGAAACCCAAGACTTTATTTATCTGGGACGGGGCATCAACTTCCCGATTGCGCTGGAAGGGGCGCTCAAGCTAAAAGAAATTAGCTATATCCACGCCGAGGGTTACCCGGCTGGAGAAATGAAGCACGGCCCCATTGCCCTGCTAGATGCCAAAGTGCCGGTGGTCGCGATCGCCATGCCCGGTACAGTCTATGAAAAGGTGCTCTCTAACGCGCAGGAGGCCAAAGCGCGAGATGCCCAATTGATTGGGGTGGTGCCGATGAATGACGAAGATGCAGAATATACGTTTGATTCGCTGCTGCCGGTACCGAAGGTGGATGAGCTGCTGTCGCCGGTATTGACGGTGATTCCGCTGCAGTTGTTGGCCTATCATATTGCGGCGCGGCGCGGGTTAGATGTGGATCAGCCGAGGAATTTGGCGAAGTCGGTTACGGTGGAGTGAGTGCGGCAAGCGCAACACACCAGCCATTAAGTCTCTCCTTGTAGAGTGTTGCTAACAACCAGAACTGCCATGATCCAGATTCAACCTGGTGCATCTAGCGTGATATTTCCTCTCCATGTTCCTGAAACGTTGAGGCTCCAGGTAACGCCTGAGCAGTTTGCTGATTTGGCTGCCAGCAATCAAGATTTGCACCTGGAACTCACTGCGATGGGGGAACTGATTTTGAATCCACCCACAGGTTGGGAAACCGGGGAGCGCAACAGCAAGATTGCCGGAGAGCTATACCTTTGGTGGCGCACTCAAGGAGAGCCGGGAAAAATCTTTGATTCGTCTACGGCCTTTGTTCTTCCGAATGGTGCGATTCGTTCGCCGGATGCAGCTTGGGTGAGTCCAGAGCGCTGGGCGGCCCTCACTTTGCCTCAGAAGGGAACGTTTGCTGAGGTTTGTCCCGATTTTGTGTTGGAGCTGCGATCGGGTTCGGATGCGTTGCAGCTTTTGCAGGCAAAGATGCAGGAATATTTGGCGAATGGGGCCCGCTTGGGATGGCTGATTAATCCTCAAGATCAGCAGGTCGAGATTTATCGTGCTGGACGCTCGGTTGAGGTGTTGGCGCAACCCGATCAACTCTTGGGTGAAGACGTTTTACAGGGGTTGGTGTTGGAATTACGGCGTATTCTGTAATTGAATTCCTCTAGGAACTCTCTTTTTGGGGGTGCGATCGCGACTGTTGAAGCGGCGTTAACGCGATCGCAACATAAAGACGATTACCCGCTGGTTGATGGATCTGTTCAATACCCTTGAAGGAAATAATCGATGACGGTTGCGCTGACGACGGTTAAGTGGACGGTAAAGGATTACCACCGCATGATTGAGGCGGGGGTTTTGGCTGAGCGCCGGGCGGAACTGTTGCAGGGAGAGATTGTGGAGATGGCGCTAGAGGGAATGCCCCATGCCCATTTGAGCAGTAGCGCGGCGGATTATATTCGTGAGCGGTTGGCAGGGCGCGTGAAGGTGCGGGAGGCGAAGCCGATTACGCTGGGGGATGCGTCTGAGCCGGAGCCGGATCTGGCGATTGTGGCAGATTTAGGGGATGTCTATTTGGAGCATCATCCTTATGCGGAGAATATTTTTTGGCTGGTGGAGTATGCGGATGCCAGCCTAAAGAAGGATATGGAGGTTAAGCGCAAGCTCTACGGGGAGGCGGGGATTGTTGAGTATTGGGTGGTGGATCTGAAGCGGATGGAACTGGTGGTGTTTGCGGGGTTGGAGCAGGGGGGCTACCTAAGTCGGCAGGTGCTGACGGCGGGGCAGGTTACGCCGATTATGTTTCCTGAGGTGAGCTTTGCGGTTGATTCAGTTTATTCGCCGTTAGGAAATTAGGGGCTGTTGACCCTTGAGAACGTTATGGTTAAGGGTGGGTGAGATATTGATGCAGGTAAAGGATATCTTGCAGACGGATGATTTTTAGGGTTTGTCTGCGCTAGTTTATGGGGCATCTGAGTGATCGCCACGAGCGAGTCAATGCGTAAAGACTGGGCACATGACGCGAAGAAGTTTGCAAAGCTGAATGTGAATCGATATCGGGAGCGGGGGGCTGCGCCACATAAGCCTGTGCTCTTGATGTCGGTGATTGAGCTAATTGAGCAGGGTAAGATTCAACGAAATTAGGTGCCGCCATCGCCGGAGCTGATTTCAACATGTTTGAAGTATTGGCGTAATTTGGTGACAACGGATCACCGCTCGGATATGTCGCTGCCGTTTGTGCATTTGACGGGAGATAAATTTTGACACCTGAAGTTTTACCCAGAAAGTGAGTAGGTTTCAGCGACGGGGCTAGCTTGGAAGGGGATGAAGGCTGTGAGACGAATAGTGCAATATGCTTTACTCGAACCTGAGTTATTGGAGAGTTTGCAAGATCCAGGTTAGCAGGTGATATTGCTGTGGGTGTTGATCGATTG
>JBCDFX010000351.1:0-4728 GCA_039177155.1 Cyanobacteria bacterium P01_H01_bin.119 | reverse complement strand
CGCATCTCAGTCCAGGTGATGCCGTAGTCAGAAACCAGAAATCGAATCAGATGGTCACCGCCCAAACTCACCATAAAGGAGGCGCTATTCATCTGTCCCCCGCAGGTATAACAAGATGCCAAGTAGCCCTTGTTTTCAAGCACAATCGCCAGAGCCTGGAGATTCATAACAAGGTCTTGAACAAACTGACGATGCTGTTCTGCGAGTCGGACGAACATAATCTAATCTCCTATCACCACGTACCCAAGAGTATGGCCCAAGAATCTGGCCCAAGCGTCCGGTCTAAGCCTCTGGCCCAAACGATGGACTCAAACTACGGGGCTAAACTATTAGCTAGCTCGGCAAATGCCTTAACAGTTTTTTAAGATTTTAACCTAACTTGGGTAGCTCGACGCAAGAGTTACTCCTAAATACTGGCAGAGCCAATTAATGAAGCCACCTTACACTAGTCAGCCTTCTCTCTCCACCATAGATCCTGCCTGCAGAGATGGCCGTATAGGGGGCAACAATCCTGTTGTTTCGACGGCACCTAGTCTACGACGTTCCACCAGCCAAAGCCGGGGCCGATAAAGCGAACCGTTACCCAAAGGGCAATCATTAGACCAATGCCGATCCATGCGCCCTGGGTTGTCCACTTTACAAATTTTTCGGCCTGCTGCTTTTTGAAAGGTAGCCAGGATAAAACATTGTCTTGCTTGCCGTAGTCTGCACCTAGCTGCTCTTGGCGGCGTTTGGCCTCTCCCATAAAGTCCTCCTTTTATAGTTCTCGTTATCAGGTTTAAGCTTTAACTCCCTAGCGGTTAACCCCAAGTTGTCAGCCATGAGGCATCTATATAGGTGCTGCGAGCGGCAGGACTGAGAGCTGCAAAAACTTGATGGCCATAGCTCCGATGATTAACTCGATTGTCCAGTAAGGCCACAATGCCCTTTTGATCGCGCACTGGAGCGATCGCCCGTTGTAGCTCAGAGAGCGCCGTCGGTAACAGGTATAGCCGAAACCAATCTTGCCGCCGCCGTTTATAGTAAGTGACCCGCTCAGCCACTAAAGGATTTTCCAAAGACGGCAGCGGTAGGGTTGTCACAATTAGCAAATGCGGGGTTGGCAAGACCTCCTGATGTGCCTGCCAAAACTGCCAGCCCGTTATCAAGATACCGTTGTCCTCCAGGCAGGTGCGCTCAACCTGAACCCGAGAGCCAAACTCTGCCGCCAGCCAGGAGCCAATCTGAGGCTTAAGCGGCACGTCGTTAACTAAAATCACCGTTGGCCCATAGCCTCCCTGAAGCTGGGTAATCAGCCTATGGATTTCTACCATAATGGCGCTTTGGAAATCAGGGGTATTGGGAAACGGCAGGCGATCAGGCACATAGAGCTGAATAGCCTCCTGATGGCGATCAGGAGCAAATTTAAGACAGGTCAGATCCCCTAGCCCCAGCCGTTGGCGATAGGCCTGGGCCTGGGCATCTAGGTCGAGGGCTGCGCCCATTAGCACGACGGGCTGCTGAGCCCACCGGGACTGTAGCGTTGGGCCTACTTCTGCCGGAGAGCAATTGAGGGAAAATTGTCCCTGACGGCGATGGAGCGCTGCCCAAAGCAGCTTATCGGTTTGGGAAAAGACTGACCAAAATCGCTGCCAAGGCCGAGGAATCACCGCCTCCAGGGTTGGAATATCGTTTGCCAGAGCCTGGTGCAGATTTTTAAGGGCAAGCTTTTCTCGCGGATCGATTAGGTAGCAGTCGTAGGGGTTACCGGGTCGGCGAAACAGGGTGCCGGTTAACTGTATTCGCACATCGCGAATCAGGTCTTGGTGACTGGGGCAAGCCCACATTAAGCGGTCCCAATCTGAGCCCTGGAGCGTAGCGGTCAGCGCCTGTCTAACCCAGGTTTCGAGCTGATCAACTCCGTCCATTAGGACGGGAACACCGACGGGATATCGGCTTTGAGATCCGAGCCAGTCGGTTAGCCACTGCTCTGGCGTGGTTAGCCACAGCCCCTGATAGCCGTCATCGGGCCAGCGATCGCCCGATTGAATCGGCTTGATGACCGGCATCCACTGGCGGAGCCGGGGCACCTCAATGGTTAAAATCCGGTGCTTTAGCGAATCGGGTACCACCAGCAGCACTGGCCCAGGCCACAGCAGGGCAGGCATTAAATAGCTTAGGCGATGTCGGCCATGATAGGCCGATGTGCTGCCGGTCTGCAGCAGAGCGCTTCGGCCCAGCCGCAGCGCCCGCGCCACCAGCCGCGCCATAGTGAGATGGTGGGGCCAGTAGGGCTCTCCCTGCTCACGCAGAAAGGCTCGCAAACGCTGGTGGACTTCAGCTTCAATCACAAACAATCAGCGGCTCAAACCGTCAATGCAAAGGGTAGCCTTCATTGTGGCACATCACAAAATCGGGTTCTTGCTCCCGGATCTAAATCCTCTAAATCCAAATCCTCTGGGCCCACTTCTGGAGCTGAACTTTGTTGAATAAACGCCAGCAGGCTATCAAGGGAGGGCAGGGGCGCTGTGTCGGGGGCTTGACCCGCGATCGCATCAGGCAGAACACCGCGAATCCCAAATCCGTGACTTTGAAACAAATCAAGCTGCTGGCGGCAGCTGTTTGTTACCGCAATCTGAATAGGACTTTCAAAAAATGCTTTATTCCAACAGTGGTGCTCTTTCAGCAGCGCTAGCGTCCGCTGACAGGCTGGAATAAGCCGGTAAATATCAAGGTTGGTCGATGGGGCAGCGGCTGATGTCCCTGGCCGAGCCGTACCGTATAGACCCTTAAGCAACGTTTTAAGCATAGGCTCCAGGCTAACTGCCGCCTGGAAAGGCAGGGTGATGGCGTACAGCGCAATCGCTAGGTCACGGTCATCGCGCACTGAAAAGGTCAACACTGTGTTGCGACCACTGAACTTTAAGTTGGGCGGGGTAAGCGGCGCGCCCGCGCTTTGGGAGAGCTGATGGTAGGCGGTGGCCAGCGCCAAATTTGCCGACTGGTCGAGGGAGGCATCAACGATAATTTCAATTTGCGGAATGGCTCGGTTAAAAAATCGAGCCATTTCAGTGGGATGAGCAAATTTTTGAACTCGACTGCGATCGCCCACCGGACTTAAATCTATCCAGTCGCAGTTGAGGTTAGCAGTCAACAAGCCCGTACAGACCGCCCCATAAAATTTGGCTCCGGTCAGCGTGGCTCCGGTCCAATCCCCATCGACACAGTGGGCATGGGTTAAGTTAGCGTTGACCAGATCGGCATGTACTAAGCTGGTGCGGGCTAGCTCCGCCCCTTCTAAATTGGCACCCACTAAGTGGGTGCCGCTCAATTTGGCATCGCTGAGGTCGGCATCTCCTAAGTCGGCTCCACTTAAATCTACCCAGCGCAGGTTAGCGCCTCGTAGATTGGCTCCCCGCAGATTGGCCCCGGTTAGGTTGGCGTGGCGTAGCTCTGCGCCTACCAGATTAGTACCGCTCAGATTTGCCCGGCTGAGATTGGCCGCCTGCAAATTAGCCGATTTAAGATTGGCCGCTGTCAGAACGCTAAAGCGTAAATCGGCCCGGCTGAGATTGGCCTGACTCAGATCAGCCCAACGCAGACGCGACTCTTTGAGATCGGATTCGCTTAAATTGGCCTGGCTTAGATTGCTGTTGCTAAGCTCAGTGCGCAGGAGCTCGGCCCGCACCATCGAGACTCGGGTTAAATTGGCACCTGTGGCCACTGCCCTAATCAAATTGGCCACATTGAGCTTGGCTCCGGCCAGGTTGGCAAAGCTTAAATTAGCGCCGCTTAGCCGACTGACGTTAAAAGACGCCCCTGCAAAATCACCATGACTTAAATTCGTGCTGTTGAGATTGGTCACATTGAGACTGGCGTTTCTTAAAACGAGGTGGGGGAGATCGGCGCCAATCAGGCTAGTCTCGTTAAGATTCACTCCAGTGAAGTCCCGATGGCCCGCAGCGTATCTTTCCAATAGCTCTTCAGCATTCATAGGCGGTAGTGCAGTAGGATTAAGGCGCGAATTTGGGGTAGGCGGCGGCAGGAGCAGCCACGCGAATTCTAGCGTTGTCGGGATAATCAACCCTTCTCACCTGCTAGAGCCATAGACTAACATCACCGATGCCTTTCCCATAGCTAAAGGGTACCCCGATCGCCCAACCATCAGACTCACTATTCAATCCGAGGCGGCCCTCAGTTAGATGTCAGCTCGTTATGGCAAGGGAATAAAACGACAAGATGAAAATCGCTATTGTTGGATTGGGGCTGATCGGCGGCTCGCTGGCCCTAGACTTTAAGGCGGCAGGTCACTGGGTTTTGGGAATTGCCCGGCGAGGGGCAACCTGTGAGCAAGCGATCGCCCGTCAAGTCGTGAATCAAGCCGCCACGGATTTAAAGTCAGCCGCGATCGCAGACGTGATTTTTATCTGCACCCCAATTGCGGCTATCGGTGCCACGCTGGATCAGCTTCGGCCCTATCTGCGCTCTACAACAGTGGTGAGCGACGTCGGCTCCGTCAAGGGGGCTTTGGTGGCAGCCGCCACCGAGCGCTGGCCAAATTTTGTGGGCGGACACCCCATGGCGGGTAAGGCTGAAGCCGGGCTTGATGTCGCTGAGGCCGGGCTATTTCGCGATCGCCCCTATGTGCTTACGCCTGTGAGCCAAACCCCGCCGGAGGCCGTTACCCAGCTTAAGCATCTGATTGCCGAAGCGCTGCACGCCAGAGTTTATGAGTGCGATCCATCCGAT
>JBCDFX010000350.1:0-4737 GCA_039177155.1 Cyanobacteria bacterium P01_H01_bin.119 | reverse complement strand
TGCTGACCTTGACTGGGGTGGCCACAATATAAGTCCAGCAAACGATGTACGGGATGCAATAGCTCGAACACATGAAGCTGCTGCTCGATGCTCATCTCAGCCAGGCTCTGAGCCACTGCCGTTGGCAATTCTTCAAGATTCTTGAAAAGCTTTTCCAGGTTCCACTGAGGCCAATTCACCATGGTGATAAATTCCAGGCCGGCCTTTTGCAGCATGGCTGAAAACTCTGTCATGGTGATTCCGGTATCTCCGCGAAAAAGATGGTTCATCAAAACGACCTGATCGTCGGTTTCACACTGGGGACCCCAAGTTTGGCGCTTAGAAATGACCCAGTCGTTGAGCGTTGCCATCATTTGTCGAGTGACGCCGATTTCGTCTGGGGTGGGGGCTCCTTCTAGGCAGCCCAACCGCGTGAGAAACTGCTGAACGCGATAGTAGTTAGCCCGCTGCAGAGAGCTGTGCATATTGGCCCGGATAATGCCTTCGGGCTTGAGCACTGATTTCATGGCTTGAAGACCCGCAACCGGATCTTCAAGCAGGTAAAGCACGTCATCGCAGTTGATGTAGTCAAAGCGATAGGGCAAATCGGGCAGCTCTTCGATCGCCAGGCAATGAAAATGACTCGGATTCTCAATTTGATGATATTCCAGCCGCTGTTGTGCCAGTTCCAGAGACGTCGGTGAGATATCAACGCCGACGATATTGGCCCCCGGATTGGCGATCGCCAGCGCCAGCAGCTTGTACCCTGAGCCGCACCCGGCATCTAAAATCCATTTGCCTGCCCGGTCAGTCACTCGATGATCTCGCAAATAATAAGGAATCACGCAGTTGTGTACGGCCAGATAATCCGGTTGGTCGCGCGGGCTCTCCTCTAAGGGGCGATTGGGATAGGGCAGCGCATCAAACTGCGGTCGAATCTTGTCCCAGTGGGTTCGAGGTAAATTCACCGATGTTCTCCTAGATGAGTAGCAGGTGGGTGGGTATGAGGATAGCGGGGGAGCAGGGAGACTGGGGTGGGGAGAGTAGATGATAGAATTCCGAATTTTAAATTTTGCGTAGGGTTAGGCGATTTTCTCACTCACTTTCGGAAACTCCGAACTCGTTGTTGCCCACTAACACCATTTCCAGAATGTAGAAGGCAGAAAACCAGAAGCCAAGAACGGATCATTAAGCCCCGAGGATCAAGCCCCCAACAACACCGCTGCTACACAAGTTCAATTAAAAGATAGCCAGCGGTCTCAAGCTGTGTGAGCACGCCCTGCATAGTTAGAAAGGCTTGCTGAGGGGTAATGGCCTCTAGCGTAGCTGGATCAACTGGATGAATTTGCCGCCAGCGATCGCCCAGTTCCCTTATCGATAGCGGCTGCTCTAAGAGGGGATAAAGGCAGCCCGCAATGCTGTCATCTAGGTTGAGCTGCTGGTTAGCAATAGGAAAATGCTCGTGTAGGGGAATGGTGCCCAGTTTACGAGTCCCGGCAGCTAAGATTTTTTGGAATTCTGGGGTGCGCAGCTGTGGGTGTAGATGAACTTTTGCCCGTTGCCAGTAATCAACTGTCCAGTCTTCGATGGGTGGACGCTCCGTCCCTTGAACAGGGTTGCCGCAGTACAGATCTAGCAGACGATGAACCGGGTGCAGCAGATCATGCATATGTAGCTGCTCGGCAAAACTCATATCGGCCAGTCCGAGGGCGATTGAGATCGGCAAATCTTCGACATTCTTAAACAGCTTTTCCAGATTCCACTCGCGCCAGTTCACCATGTTGATCAGCTCGAGATTGGCCTGACGCAGCAAGTCGGCAAACTCCAGCATCGTAAAGCCCTTGTCTCCGCGCAGTAGGAAATTGGCTGCTACTAACTCAGACTCAGTTTTGAAAAGTGGAGTTTGGTTCCAAAGCATTTTTTTGGTCAGTACCTGCTCCTGCAGGGCTTCCATTGTCTGCCGTACTAGCGCAATTTCCTCATCGAGCTCTTTCCCTTGCATGCAGCCAATCTGCTTCAGCAGAGCCTGAACTCGATAGCAATCTTCTCGCTGAAACCAGCTATGTAGATTAACGCGAATAATGGCTTCAGGCTTGAGGACAGCCTGCATGGCTCTGAGGCCTGCTGCTGGATCAGGCAAAAGATACAGCGTTTCATCGCAGTTGATATAGTCAAAAGCGTTGCCAAGCGCAGACAAATCTTCTAACGGCAGGCAGTGAAACTCAATATCAGCTTGCAGACCATGATATTCCACTCGCTTTTGGGCAAGTTCGACTGACTTCGCTGAGATATCAACGCCAACAATGTGGGCTCCCGGATTCGCTTTGGCCAAAGCCAGTGCCCTAAAGCCAGAGCCGCAACCGGCATCTAAAATAAGTCTGCCCTGAGGGTCGATGACTCGGCGATCGCGCAGGTAATAAGGGATAACGCAGCTGTGGACGGATAGGTATGCCGGATGGTTGCCTGGGGTTTGCTCTAGCGGCAAATCTGGATAGGGCAGCGCATCAAATTGTAGGCGAATTTTTTCCCACGGGTCTGACGTTTGAGTCATGGCTAAGAATACTAAGCAGCCGGATGTTCAATGGCCAAATCTTAGCAAGCATTTGCTGGAGCTAACCTCCAGGTTTATAGCGGCAATCTCAAAAATTCCAATCTAAGCAGGCATCAAGGCTCGCTAGTGGATGTCGCAGCCTTGGGCCGAACTGTAAAACGAGCATCTTCTAGCTGGACGAGTTCATAACCCGCCGCCTCGATTTGCTCGATCGCGATGCTACGAGTTTGTTCGTCTTGTGCTGATGCCACAACCTGTAGCCAAGCGTTCGCCTGAACTTGAGGATTTTCTGGATCGTTTTTGATAAACTCCGCCGTGCTGCTGAATGACTGTGCGGCTTGTTCAGCGCCCGGTGCAGCTGATTGGGCAGCCCAGTCCGCTGCTATCTCATGGGAGCGAATCGCGGCCTCATAGTCACCCAGAAAGAGAATCTCATCAACGCCTTTTTGCCGCCAAATGTAAAAGGAGTTAGGCGGTAACTGTGGTGAAAGTGACTGCAACCCCTGCTCTTGCAGTTCAACTGCCCGCTGGGGCTGCGCTGTATAGAGTGTCAAGCTGGTCGATAAAAAGATGTAAGGGTCATAGGCATAAGGATCGCGATCAATAATCACTTCAAAATAATCTTCAACTAAGCCGTAGCCAGTAATCTGACGCTGTTCGCGATTGCCAAAATACTGTACGTATTGCAAAAACGCCCAGTCAGCAATGAGATTGCGAAATCCCAGTGCTGGGATGTTTTGTAATATCTGCACTTGCGAAGCTAACTTTTGAGTCTCTAACTCAGCTTGTTGCGTCAGCTCCTCATCCTGAGCGGCAAAAAGCGTTTGCCAGCGCTGGCGCTGCAGCGCCGTCACCCCCCCCATAAATAAAACGATAAAGACTATCGTTCCCAGTAGCTTTGAGCGATCTACAACCATGCTATTGATATTCTTCACGATGCTTTATCAACTGAACGTAAAGCGCTTTCGGCATGTTAACGCCAACCTAAAGCTGAAGTGTCATCAGCTATTTAGCCCAACTGAAAAGGGCAGGCAATTACCTCTTGCCTCGCATTCAGTTTATCGGCCCCTTTTCTTGCCTTTGGCGAAGCCTACCCAGAGGATATGGGAAGGCTAGCTAAATTTGTACAGTTCGCAAAGCTACCACAGATAACCTTTGAAGCCCTTGTTTATTGGCGATCGCGCAGCTGGTGTAAAAGGCTAAAAATTAAAGCTGCCCTGCTTTGCGGCAAGACAGCTTTAATCAAATACCAATCTTCAAAAGAATGGCGATTTAATAGCAGAAGTTCACTTACAGAGCATCGGAGCCAGCAGGACAAGTTAAGGTGCTTTGGTCTAAAGTGAAGTCAACACCAGCAGTACCTGCAACCGCATCACGGCAAAGCAGAACTTCTTGGCTGTTGTCGGCGTTGTTGTAAACCAAACCAGCAAAGCCCTTCAGCGTATCGGCATTGGGCACAGCATAAACTGAGGCCCAATCATCGCCTGAAGTGGTCAGGTTGTTCACAGTCCCGTTTTTCTGACCGTACTTAAAGTTCTTTGTTGAATCTGGCACAGCCACTTCCATCTGAGTTAATTCAGTGGCAAAAACTAACTCTTCTAGAAAATAGGCTTGTTGGCCGCGGTTAACCGCACCGACGTAGTTGGATGCTTCCGATTCACGGGCACGGTTGGCCTGGTTCAGGAAGGCAGGCAGGGCGATCGCCGCCAGAATGCCGATAATGATAATTACCACCAACAGTTCAATCAGGGTAAAGCC
This sequence comes from Cyanobacteria bacterium P01_H01_bin.119, assembly GCA_039177155.1. Lineage (GTDB taxonomy): Bacteria > Cyanobacteriota > Cyanobacteriia > Phormidesmidales > Phormidesmidaceae > JBCBZT01. The sequence continues at coordinate 449 of JBCDFX010000350.1, read as the reverse complement.
GCCCTGCGCTTTCTTTTCGCGCAAGTGCTTAAGCAAATTATAAGTAAAACTCGTTTTCATGGTTTGTTCTTTCTCCTTGGGAAGCCAATGGGCGAGTGTGCTGTGTCTAGCTCCATGGTTGTAGCCTACCCGTGGGGTGCTGATTTCATATCATCGAGCGTTACCTTTTTTTGATGATTTTGCGGATTCCAGTAGTTTCCGTCAGTCTTAACCGCCCAACATGAGCAAAAACGGGCAATTGCGGAGGCTGAACTGCGTGAGATTTCGGGTGGCATGGGCGGAGTGTGAGGGTATTGGGGTGATGCGGTGCGAGAGTGATGGGTAGCTGAGGTAGTAAGGTGGCAGCGTATGAGATTGGGTGGGGAATCCAAAAACAAAGAGCAAAGAGCGAAGAACCAAGAACTGATAATCCTTTCTGCATTCTGAACTCTGCAGTCCGCACTCTGAAT
>JBCDFX010000349.1:0-4740 GCA_039177155.1 Cyanobacteria bacterium P01_H01_bin.119 | reverse complement strand
GGGTATTATTCGCCCCCTCAGCCTGGAGCCCTGCGGCAATGGCTATGGCCTAGTGATGGAGGATTTTGCCGGCATTGATCTGGGGCAGTATGTCAAGCAATGCTCACCGAGCCTGACGGAAATCCTGAGTATTGCGACACAGCTAGCCGATATCCTTCACGCACTGCATCAGCACCGAGTCATCCACAAAGACATCAAGCCCGCTAATATCCTGATTCATCCCGACTCGAAACAAATTAAGCTGATCGATTTCAGCATTGCCTCACTTTTGCCCAAAGAAACCCCGGCCATCCAAAGTCCTAAGAGCCTCGAAGGTACCCTGGCCTACCTTGCTCCCGAACAAACTGGGCGGATGAATCGGGCAATCGATTACCGTACCGATTTTTATGGATTGGGGGTCACCTTATATGAATTGCTCACTGGGGAACTGCCATTCCAGAGCAGCGACCCGATGGAGCTGATCCACTGCCACATTGCCAAGATGCCTGTGCCGCCCGATCAGAGGCAGAAGGCAGAAGGTAGAAAACAGGAGACAGGAGATCGGAGGCAAGAGGCCACCCTGCATCCTACACCTCTTAACCTCCACCCTCCCATCCCCAAGACACTTTCGAATATCGTTCTAAAGCTGATGGCCAAAAATGCTGAGGATCGCTATCAGAGTGCTCTGAGCCTCAAGCACGACCTCGAACAGTGCCTGACACAGTGGCAAACGCAGGGAGAGATTGCTGACTTTGTTTTAGGGCAGCGGGATGTCAGCGATCGCTTTCTCATCCCCGAAAAGCTGTATGGCCGCGAAGTCGAAGTGCAGACATTGCTGAATGCCTTTGAGCGGGTTAGTCAAGGGGCGTCAGAACTGATGCTCGTTGCAGGCTTCTCCGGCATTGGCAAAACTGCCGTCATCAACGAAGTCCATAAGCCCATCACCCGCCAGCGGGGCTATTTCATCAAGGGTAAGTTTGACCAGTTCAACCGCAATGTGCCGTTTTCCGCCTTTATTCAGGCGTTTCGCAGCCTGATGCAACAACTGTTAGGTGAGTCGGATGCGGCGCTGCACCGCTGGAAAACCAAAATTCTAGCGGCGGTGGGTCAAAATGGGCAGGTGCTCATTGACGTAATTCCGGAACTGGCTCGCATCATCGGCGAGCAGCCCCCGGTAGTGGCACTTTCCAACAGCGCTGCCCAAAATCGCTTTAACCTGCTGTTTGGGAGGTTTGTGCGGGTGTTCACCATGCCAGAGCATCCCCTGGTCGTCTTTTTAGACGATTTGCAGTGGGCCGATGCCGCCACCCTCGATTTGCTGAAGCTGCTGATGGACGAGTCGGCGGCAGGCTATTTTTTGGTGCTAGGGGCCTATCGCGACAATGAGGTGTTTCCGGTCCATCCGCTGATGATCACGCTGCAAGGATTGGAGAAACAGGGTGCGACCTTGCACACACTGACCCTGGCACCGCTACCTGAGCCGAGCGTGACGCAACTGGTGGCCGACACGCTGCTGTGTGGGGCTGAGACAGCCACGCCGCTGGCGCAGTTGGTCTATGGCAAAACCAAAGGCAATCCGTTTTTCACCACCCAGTTTCTACAGGGGCTACATGGCGATCGCTGGATCACGTTTGACCCTGATCGAGGTTATTGGCAGTGTGACTTGGCGCAGGTGCAGCAGTTGGCACTCACCGACGATGTCGTGCAGTTTATGGTGGGGCAGTTGCGCAAGCTGCCGACCGCCACGCAAGAAGTGTTGAAACTGGCGGCCTGTGTGGGCAACCGGTTTGATCTGGAAACGCTGGCGATGATTTGTGAGGGCGATCAGGCCAGCGTGTCAGAAAACCTGTGGCGATCGCTGCAGGCCGGTCTCGTGATTCCTGCAAGCGAAACCTATAAGTTTTTTCAGGGCGCATCCGTGCAGCCACAAAATTCGGCGATCGCGGTTAAGGTTGGCTATCGATTTTTGCACGATCGCATCCAGCAGGCTGCCTATACCCTAATGCCTGATCGCGACAAAGCCACAGCTCACCTAAAGCTGGCTGAAGCCCTTGAGCAAATCCACAGCACTACGGCTGCGAACAGCGCTATTTTTGACATTGTTAATCACTACAATCAGGCGGACCTCAGCGGACTAGATGCCCAAAAGTCCCGACATATTGTGGCGCTAAACCTTAAAGCCGGTAAGCAGGCCATGACCGCCACCGCCTTTGAATCTGCAAACGCCTACTTTGAGCAGGCCCTAAGGCTGATGTTAAACCTGCATGAGCACCCCTGGCAGGCAGACTACGGGCTGATGTTTGAGCTTTACGTTGATTTAATTAGGGTGAAAATTGCCTGTCTGCTGTGGGAGGAGTCTCGACGGGCCAGCCAGCTGCTCTATCAAAAAAGCTGCAGTCCCATCGACAAATCGGTTAGCCTGCAGCTGCTAATCGAACAAAGCACCCAGATGGGGGAATTTGTCCAGGCCATCGACTACGGTCGCGAAGCCCTAACCCTCTTAGAAGAGCACATTCCCGAGCATAATCTGGACCAGGCTTTGGAGGACGCCATTGCCGAAATCCGGCGGCAGCCGCAGGCGATCGCGCAGCTTCAGAAAGACCAGCTTCAAAGCTTAACGGACAGGCGACTCCGGCAGGTGCTCTCAATTTTGAGCAGCCTGGATGCAGCCGCGTACTTAACGTCGGCCGACTTCTGGCAGGTGATCAATGCCCTCAGCGTTAAAATTACCCTACTTCATGGCATCACGGCGGAAGGCGTCGCAGGGTTAGCCCGCTTTGGCCAAATTCTATGCGGCCGCCTGGACGGCAGCTACGCAGAGGGCACAGTCTTTGGCCAAAGCGCCATGGCGCTAAGCGATCGCTATCCAGAGCAAAAGGGTATAGTGTGCTTTGACATGGGTCTATCGATTAACCACTGGCTGCAGCCGCTGTCTAAAAATATCGACTACTTTCAGCTTGGATTTCAGGCGGCCATGGACAGCGGCGTTACGCTGTACGCCGACTATAACCTGATGTTTCAGCCCTACTATCGTCACTATATAGGGCAGCCCATTGCCGATAATCTGCGGCTGACCGAGCAGTATATTGCCTTTGTTGAGAAATCAAAAAACGCGCTGGCTAACGTGCTGCTGCAGGGAATGTTTCCCCACCTGCAGCGATTAGCCCTAGCCATTCCTGCCGATGAGTGGCAACAGCGCTCAACCGCGTTTATTGAGCAGGCCGAAGCCCAGCAAAACGGTTTGGCCATCGCCATACACACCATTAGCGCTGGCCAAATTTATTATCTCTTCGGGGAGTGGGGTGCCGCAGAAGCAGCCCTAGCGACGGCGTCGGGGCGCCGCTCTGCCCTGTTGGGCTATTTTTCGCTGATTGAATATGCGCTTTATTACGCCTTAACTCGCCTGCAAAAGGCCCGGCTGAAAGAGGACCCGTTAGAACAGGGGCAAATGAACAAAGACTGTGGGGTTCAGGACTGCGCTGAATTTCAGGGCGTAGTTGAAGATTTAAGGCGCTGGGCTAAGCTCAACTCCGGCAACTGCGGCCATAAATACGACCTAGTCTGCGCGGAGCTGAGCCGCCGGCGCCAGGACTGGGCTGAGGCGATGACTCTCTACGATCGCGCCATTGCCGGAGCGAAGCAAGGCGGCCACCGGCAGGAAGAAGCCCTGGCCAGCGAGCTGGCGGCCAAGTTTTACCTGGATTGGGGCAAGGAAAAGGTGGCAGCCGTCTATATGCAGGACGCCTACTACGGCTACTCTCACTGGGGCGCCATGGCGAAAGTCACCGACCTAGAGGCTCGCTACCCGGAGCTGCTGCACCCTATCCTGCAGCCGCCCGCTGCCCCCGTAGACATGCTGACCACCCTGACCAGCTTCGCGCAGTCGGCGGGCTCCGCTCCCAGCGGCACCTATCAAAGCGGCTGCGGCGCTGACCTTAACCAAGGCTTGGATTTTGCCAACATTCTCAGGGCGTCTCAGGTCCTTTCCAGTACTATTCAGCTGGATGAATTGTTATATCAGCTCACCCAGATTATTCTGCAAAGCTCAGGGGGCGATCACTGCGCCCTGATTCTGCCCGACGAGCAGGGCGAATGGCAGGTGCGGGCGATCGCCACTTCTGACGACGTGCAGCTCTATAGCGAGCCGTTAGCCGACAATTCGCAGCTTCCTACCAAGCTAATTCAATACGTCAAAAACACGCGAGAAGTCGTAGTTATTGATGATTTAGAAACTGATTTACCTGTTGTCGATGACTACCTGACCCAGCAACAGCCTAAGAGCGTGTTGTGTTTGCCCATCCTCAATCAAGACCACTTAATTGGTCTGCTATACCTCAAAAACAGTCTTACTCGTGGGGCGTTCACGCGCGATCGCATTTTAGTGCTCAATTTCCTCTGCACCCAAGCCGCCATTTCCCTTGAAAATGCGCGACTTTATCAGCAAGAAAGAGACCGATCTGATCGGTTATCTCAAATTCAACAACGGCAGCAGCTTTTGATTCAACAAACCTCGATTGCGGTCATTGAGTGGAGTGCTGATTTTGAGACTCAAGCTTGGAACCCTGCGGCAGAAAAGATCTTTGGCTATCAAGCAGAAGAAATCATAGGTCGCCATCTTGGCTGCGTTGTCCCTGAAGAATATCAGGCTTATGTTTATTTTGTTGGCGCCAAAATCCTAAATCAGTAAGGTGGACTTCACGCTATCAATGTGAACTTCACTAAAGACGGTAGCAGATTAATATGTGAGTTGTTTAATGCGCC
>JBCDFX010000348.1:0-4745 GCA_039177155.1 Cyanobacteria bacterium P01_H01_bin.119 | reverse complement strand
TGTCCAGTCACCTGGTGTCCAGTCACCTCCCCAATCGAGTTGGGCCGTCTTGAGCGATCGCCCCATCAACGGACCCATTAATGTAGGCGTGCTAGGCTTTGGCGGGCTAGGCCAAGCAGCGGCCCAGGTGCTGACCCCTAAGGCTGAAATGCGGCTGGTAGCAGCAGCAGATCGCCACGGCTATGCCTATGCCTCAGCCGGCCTAGATAGTCACAATTGTACCCAGGTCTATCAGCAGAAGGGCTCTCTGGGGCATATCGCTACCGTCGGTCATCTGAGCGACGACAGCATTGCGGGCTTAATTGCCAATGCGCCAGCGGTAGACGGATACTTTCTGGCCCTGCCCAACCTGCCCAATACTTTTATGGCCTCAGTAGTCAAGCAGTTTATTGCGACGGGCTGGCGGGGAGTGCTGGTAGATGCCCTCAAGCGCACCAGCGCCATGGCGCAGATTTTTGACCTCCAGGAAGACTTGCAGCGGGCCGGAATCACCTATATGACGGGCTGCGGCGCAACCCCTGGTTTGCTGACGGCGGCGGCGGCGATCGCGGCCCAAAGCTATGCCGAAGTCCACAGCGTTGTGATTACCTTTGGTGTTGGCATCGCCAACTGGGAAGCCTACCGCGCCACCATCCGAGAAGATATCGCCCATATGCCTGGCTATGACGTGGAGACGGCCCGACAGATGAGTGATGCTGAGGTTGCGGCCCTGCTGGATCGGACCAACGGCATTTTGACCCTAGAGAATATGGAACATGCCGATGACTTAATGCTGGAGTTAGCCGGTATCTGCGATCGCGATCGCGTTACCGTTGGCGGCGTGGTCGATACCCGCAATCCGAAAAAGCCCCTCAGCACCAATGTCAAACTGACAGGCCGCACTTTTGAGGGCAAAATTTCCACCCATACTTTTACCCTGGGAGACGACACCAGCATGGCCGCCAACGTCTGCGGCCCTGCCTTTGGTTATCTAAAAGCGGGGGTCCAGTTTCATCGCCGAGGACTGTACGGTTTATTTACAGCGGCGGAGGTGATGCCCGCGTTTGTGCGCTAACAGAGAATCTGGGAAATGGCAGATACAAAACCGTTTTTTGAGTTTGAAGCCGATTTTGTAGCGGCGCTGCGCTGCATTCCTATGGGTGTACGGATGAAATTAGACACCTGTGGCGTCAAATTAAAACTGGCCCACTGGCATCAGTTCACCCAGGCCGAACGCCAGCAACTTGTCGATTTGCCCTGCAGCAACGTCTATACCATAGAGACCTACCGTCAGCAGCTCCAGCAGCTTGTAATTCGCTACACTGGCTCACCAGCCGGAGAATTGCCGATAGACGCCACACCGCCTTGGCACATCGGCGATCGTACGCCTCAAACCGTACTCGATCAAGCCGCCAAACTCAGAACTACCCTGACCACAGCCCAATGGCGATCGCTCTCTCCCTATCAGCGCTTTGCCCTAATTAAGCTCAGCCGCCCCGGCCACGAAAACCGAAATTTTGAACCCGCTCTAAAAGAATTCGGCCTGATCCCCTAACGCCAAATCCGCCCCGCTTAATTTCTTTCTCCATGCGTATTGCCTTCTTCGGCACGCCCCAATTTGCCACTCCCAGTCTGCAAGCCCTACTTGGCCATCCTGAGATTGAAGTGGCGGCAGTGGTCACCCAGCCAGATAAGCGACGCGGGCGGGGCAAACGGGTTAGCCCGTCCCCGGTAAAAGCCGTGGCGATGGAAGCAAACTGCCCTGTGCTGCAACCAAAGCGGATCAAGCGGGACGAAGCCGCTCTCAAGCAGCTTAGAGACATAGGAGCAGATGCTTTTGTGGTCGTGGCCTATGGTCAGATTTTGTCTCCAGAAATTTTAGAAATGCCGCGCTTAGGCTGTATCAACGCCCACGGCTCTCTCCTGCCAGCTTACCGAGGGGCAGCACCCATTCAATGGTGCCTCTATCACGGGGAGGCCGAAACCGGGATTACGACCATGCTAATGGACCCAGGCATGGACACGGGGGCAATGCTGCTAAAGTCGGTGTTGCCGATTAGGCCAGCGGATCACGCCCTAGATTTGGCGAAATCGTTATCCGCCCTCAGCGCTGACCTACTGATTAAAACCCTGCAAAACTTAGAGCAGGGTACAATCACGCCCGAACCTCAGAACAATGCGATCGCAACCTATGCCCCATTGATTCAGAAAGAGGATTACGCCCTAGATTGGCAAAGAAGCGCGATCGCCCTGCATAACCAAATTCGCGGATTTTATCCCAACTGCACGGCTCAGTTTCGCGGGGAACCCCTCAAAATTACTGTGACGGTGCCCTTAGAGGCGATCGCCGCTGCCAATGCTCCTCCAGCCTGGCAAAACCTAATTGAGCCAGCACAAGCCTTATCCTCAGACTCACCAGTAGGGGCGCCGGGGGAAATTATGGCCTTTCTTAAGCAGCACGGCCCCATCGTTCAAACGGGAAACGGGCTGCTGTTACTCAGCCAGGTAAAACCCAGCGGTAAATCTGCTCAGTCAGGCCGAGATTTTGTCAATGGCAGTCGTCTATCCGTCGGCGAACGGTTTGAGTAAGTCAGGGCGCGTCATCCCTTGATGGCAAAGCTGAAAGATAATCCTAGCCAGGAGCCTTGGCTGTGGTGATGTCGTGCCTAAAACTAATGGCTAAGAAAAAAGGGACGCGATCGCGTCCCCGTACCTTCTCATAATTTTTGCCTGCGTGGGTGCTTAGGCAACAGGGGTGTTAACCTGCTTAGCCATCTCCTTGAAAGGAGACAGGCTGGGCCCCGGACGGCGACGCCCTGAATTATTTAACTGCGGTGTCAACAGATAGTCGGTAGCAAAGGTCGGCTCTGAGCCAGCGCTGCCGTTGGCGACCGCTGTTGCAACGGGTAGCTCGCCCTTCGCTAGGGTGGGCGTAGGCTCGGGTTTGAGTTCGGGTTTCGGCGCTGGGGCATTCTGACCCGCTGGGGCAACTTTGGCCTTATCCGCTTTGCCAACCGGAGTGGAATCAGGGGTTGCAGCTTCAACAGCAGCTGTGGCCGATGCAGCTGCGGAATTGACTGCCGCAGCCGCATCGTCTAGCTCCATATAAAATTCAGATTTGCCAATGCCGAAAATTTTCAAGATTCCCTTAAAAAGGCCGCCGATAAATGAGAACAGCCCACCTAAAATCTTTTTAATCAGACCCATTGCCGAGAGATCTCCACAAGATTGAATTGCTATCGTTGTTACCTTTTAGATTATTGAAGCTGGCGACTCAGCAAAGCAAGATTGAATGAGATCCATTCACAAAAGTTAATGAATTTTTCGTTAATGAGCGTCTTCAAGGTTCTCTGGGAGGGGTTTTGATAGATTTAAATCTTGCTCAGAACTTTGCTGTGAGTAATGAGTGCTTTTAGCCAGTTGGTTACAAAAGCAATAGATCTGTTACACAATGAAATATATACGAAGTTTCAAATCCTTAAGATATAACGGTCTGGAATTTCGGATGGCGATCGCCAGCGCCATTGGAAACTGCTGTTTCTGGCCTACTCATAGCGTACTGACTGATCTCGATTCTCTATGACTTCTATTCTCGATACCGCAACTGCAGCCTTTCGCGCCGGCGCTTCCGCTAACGGTCAGGTGCCCGAGCACAAAGGGACTGAAAAAATGCCGGCGAGCCCGTTTGTTGGGCGCCATATTGGGCCTCAAGCTGAGGAGATTGACGCCATGCTGGCGGCCCTGGGCATGGATAGCTTGCAAGGGTTGATGGAGGCTGCCATTCCCAGCAGTATTCGCCTGGGGCGATCGCTAAACCTACCGACGGGGCTGAGCGAAACGGCAGCGCTAGAGAAGCTAAAGGCGATCGCATCCCAAAACCAGGTTTACCGCAGCTATATCGGCATGGGGTATTACAACTGCACTACCCCCGCCGTGATTCAGCGCAACATTTTAGAAAATCCCGGCTGGTACACCCAGTACACCCCCTACCAGCCGGAGATTGCCCAGGGCCGGCTAGAGGCTCTGCTTAATTTTCAAACTCTGGTCACTGACCTAACCGGGCTAGAAATTGCCAATGCTTCCCTGCTAGATGAAGCTACCGCCGCGGCGGAGGCAATGGCCATGAGCGCCGGTGTTTGTAAAAAGAAGCGGGCCAACACCTTTTGGGTTTCTGAAGCTTGCCACCCTCAAACTATTGAGGTGATCCAAACCCGGGCTTTACCCCTAGGAATTAAAGTCGTTGTAGGAGATCATCACAGCGCTACCTTAGACGAATCGGTGTTTGGCGTGCTGCTGCAGTATCCCGCCAGCGATGGGGCAATTTACGACTACCGCCAAACCATCCAGGCCGCCCACAATGCGGGGGCACTGGTTACGGTAGCGGCTGATTTACTCAGTCTGACCCTGCTGACGCCGCCTGGGGAACTGGGAGCAGATATTGCCGTGGGCAGCACCCAGCGGTTCGGCGTCCCTCTGGGTTATGGTGGCCCCCATGAGGCCTACTTTGCGACAAAGAGTGCTCACGCGCGTAAGCTGCCCGGTCGATTGGTTGGGGTCTCAAAAGATGCCAAGGGTAAATCTGCCCTGCGGCTGGCGCTGCAAACCCGCGAACAGCATATTCGCCGCGATTCGGCCACCAGTAATATTTGCACTGCTCAGGTTTTGCTGGCGGTGATGGCGAGCATGTACGCGGTCTACCACGGGCCGGAGGGGCTAAAAGCGATCGCCCAAACCATCCATGGCCGCACCCGCATGCTGGCTGAGGG
>JBCDFX010000347.1:0-4769 GCA_039177155.1 Cyanobacteria bacterium P01_H01_bin.119 | reverse complement strand
TTGCCTCAGTCGTTAAAATAAATCAACTGACCTAGTTATCTATGTCATAGCAGCGGATTTGACGATTTGATCCCAGGCAAACGCTACGCTCTTATTGCACCCGACTTATGGTCATCACTAATCGACACGCCGACCTACCCATGGCCAGTCAATATCAGCTGCAGTTGAGTGAGCCTTACTGGATGCCAGAAATAGGTCTTGCCATCGGGCGTAGCCAGGGCATCGTGGGGGGAATTGAGCGGGAAGTCTTATCCTGGTTTGACCCACAGGCAAACCGCTATCTTTCTGCCGAGGAACAGGCCCAGCAAGCTCAGCAGCAGGCTCAACGATTGGCAGAGCAGCTTAGACAATTAGGCGTCGATCCAGATACTGTTTAGGACGCCAATCGTTCGATAAATTTGATGGCCTGGACACTTGGGAGCCCGTTCCAGACAGGTTCAATATCATTTAGAACTTCTTTGATAAACCCTAGGGGCGTAAGCACCCCTAGAGCCTAAAACCATTAGCTATGGCGAAGCAGGACTAAAAATCTTTTGACTAATACGACTGACAAGTCTGGCCATCACATCACGCGGCAAAAAGCGCGGCAATATATTGGACTCAAACGTATTTCTAAAGCCAGGGACAACATAATGTCGGTTTTGGGTCAGGGCAGATAGGCCAATGCGTACAACTTCCTGGGGAGAATGCTTATGGGTAGTCAAATGGCTTCCCATGGCATCAAAGAATGCAGTCTCAGTCGCACCCGGACAAATGGCCAGAACTTTAATGCCCTTACCTTGGTACTCAGCCCAAAGTGCTTCACTAAATGAAAGGACAAAGGCTTTTGTCGCACCATAAACCGCTTGATAAGGCAGCGGGTAAAAGCTAGTCGTTGAACCAATATTGATAATGGTGCCTTCTCCTTTTGAAAGCATATTTGGAATAAAAGCGTGGGTTAAATCAACCAGGGAGACAGTATTCAACATTATTTGCTGGTGATCTCGATCGGCAGGAATTGTTTCAAAGTTTCCATGAGTACTAAATCCCGCATTGTTGATAAGCATATCGACCGACAAATGCCGCTGTTGCACTTCCTCATAGACATATCTCCCACTATGTTCACGGCTTAAATCGACAGAGATCGAGTCTGCTTGGATGCCGTAATGCTGCTGTAAGTCTTGCGAGAGTGCCTGCAATTTATCGGCTGAGCGCGCCACCAGAATAAGATTCATACCGAGGCGTGCCAGTGCTTGTGCAAATTCAGCACCGATGCCACTAGATGCCCCTGTAATCAGAGCGGTTTTACCAGAGTCGATCATGGGTTTTCTCCTAATGAATGGGTAAAGGTATCGTGAGCAGTTTGATGTCATTTTTGAAATATTCAAAAAATGAATTATATGGGTAAAAAAATTCCGTCTGCTGTACTGACGAGCTAGATTAAGGCTCCAAGACTGTCTGCTGAGCCAGGTGGAGAGTCGCTTTTTTCATCATGCGCAGCATTTCTTGCTGCTCTTGATCATCCAGTGCCGCTAAAATTGCACCACTCACTTTGCGATAGTTGTCAGTTTCCATAGCGTAGATTTCTTCTCCTGTAGATGTGAGGGAAACCTTGATAATCCTTCGATCTTCATCCGATCGCTCTCGGCGCAAGTACTTTTTCTGGACGAGCTTATCCACAATCCCAGTAGTATTGGTAATACTCAACCCTGAGCGTTCGCTGATCACCCGCATGATGATCGGCTGAAATTGCCCCACAACACTCAACACTCGACATTCTTGCTTGCTGAGCTTGGCTGCTTCACCTAGATTGTCTTGAGCGACCTCAAATAAGTTGGCAAGCGCACCAATATATTGGGTGAGTTCATCGGCTGGATTCACAGCTAAGCTAGCTTCCTACAAAGTCTTGAATAGTTCAAGTATTGAACTATTCAAGACTAACGATATCTTTTGGGTTTGTCAAGTGTCGTCATAGATTGACCTATAGCCGTAGTTACAAATAGCCGTAGCCACAAAGTTTGGTGCACTATGTCGTGACAATGCCCGCCTGGATCATCGCTTCTGCCATAAGTCGAGAGAATTTCAGGGAGTGCCGTAGCGGGCGATCACCGCGCCGTGGGCCGCAAATTCTTCTCGATCAGACAGCGCCGGCAGGCGAATGGCGCTATTCCCATACTTGCGCACCAGGGCCAGCCAGATTAAATAATCGGCAAAGTGGGGATTTTTGGGCAGTAGAGAGCCGTGCATATAGCTGCCAAACACATTTTTAAAGCGAGCCCCTTCATACTGAGCGCTGGCATTGTTGCCAAACCCCACGCGCGTACGGGCCAGGGGCTCAACATCTGATCCTAAAACCGTCTGGCCGGAGTGATTTTCAAAGCCCACCAGGGTGTTGGGCACAGGCTTTGATGTGGCGTAGAGCGTTTGCAAGTCCTGAACAATATTGGGCATCAGCTCAACAATTAAGTTGCCGGTGCAGCGCTCTTTTACCGTCGGGCCAGGGGCCTGGGTTTCGACATTAATAATGCCTAACCCCCGGGTCGATTGCCCATCGCCCATTAAAAAGCGGTTGCCCATCAGCTGATAGCCGCCGCAGACGCCAAGGAACACCACCCCATTTTCGGTATCGGTTTGAATGGCCGCCCGTTTAAGCTGATGAAAGTCATCGACCACTGCCAGCTGATCGGTGTCCTGTCCGCCGCCCATAAAATACAGGTCGGTTTGACCAGAAGTGGCGCGATCGCCCAAATTTAGAGCGTTTAGCTGATAGTCAATACCCAGCCACTGACAGCGCCGCTCTAGGGCAATCATATTGCCCAAATCGCCGTAGAGGTTGAGGTGCTCAGGATATAGATGGGTCAGCGTAAGCTGCATAATTACTCCGGAATCAGATCCAGGGTTCGGCCCATTACCTTACGAAACTCCAACATCGCAGTGTAGGTGGGTAAAACATAAATAGTATCTCCGGCCTGGGCCCGCTTAAGGGTGTTGGCCACGGCGCTGCTGATACGCTCCTCGGTTACCACTTGTTGCACATCATAGACCGCCGGGTCTAGGGCATACTTGAGCCGTACGGCCATATCTTTAGCGCGAATTCCGGTGCAGGCAAGCCAATCGATATCCGCTTTATTTAGCAGCTCTAGCTGACTGTCCCACAGCCAGGACACATCCCTGCTGTCGGCAATATTATCGTTGATGGCAAACAGCAGCTTTAGGTTGGGCACCTGGCTTAGCAAATCCAAACTCAGGGAGAGCCCAACGGGATTTTTCACCAGCAGCACCTGGTAGTTAACCACCTGATTGCCCGGTCCCGCTGCCGTTAAAATTTCACCCCGCCCAAAGGCCGGCTGAAACTGCTGAAAGCCTTGAGTAATATCGCGATCGCTGACCCCAAGCCGTTTCGCGATCGCGATCGCGCTTAGGGCGTTATAAACATGAAAAAATCCTGGAGAGGCCACATTAAGCTGCAGATCTGCGACCTCTGTTTGATCTAAACAGCCTTCAACCGTAACATCGGTGCTGAGATCGGCCCTGACCTGAATATTTTTTGCCCTCAAAATATTGTCGCTAACGTGCGCCGTGCTGCGGGGTTCACCCTCATAGGGCACCGTTTGAGCATAGTCCTCTGGCAGAGAAGTGAAATAGGTCACATTGGGCAACCCTTCGGTCAAACGCGAGGTGCGCGGATCATCACCGTTTGTGACCACCTCTGCCTGGGGACATTGGGCAATACCGCTGCGAATCAGCTTTTCAGTGATGTCAACCTCGCCATAGGCATCGAGCTGGTCGCGGTAGAGATTGGTCACCGCGATAATTCCAGGGCGCAGCAGGTGGGCAATGCGAGGCAGCGTCGCTTCCTCCACCTCAAATACGGCATGGGTAAACTCTAACCGCCCGCTCCAGTGTGCTTCTCGCAAAAGCTGGGAGAGAATGCCCTGAGCTAGGTTGGCCCCAGATTTATTGCGCAGCAGCTTCAGCCCGCTTACCGGGTGCAAAATGGCGCTCAGCATAGTTTGGGTGGTGGTTTTGCCGTTTGTGCCCGTCACCACCACTACTTTGGGAATCTGACTCACCAAATCGGCAAAGGCAAAAGGAAAATATCGATTGACCAGCAGTCCCGGTAGGGCTGTTCCTGAGCCTCGCCCTGAGAGCTTTAGCAGGCGAACCAGCAGCCGAGTCAACAGAATAATGGGAACCAGGCGCAGACGGGACATGAACGACATAAATTGCGCTAATGATCTAACTTCAGCGGATAGCAGTCGTCAGCCCAATTAGAATAAGACCGTGAGCCAGAGCGCTGATAAACTCAGTTTTAGCGCTACTCAGTGCTGCGTGCAATCTGGCCAAAGCTCTAGCAGCCAAACGGATGATTAGTGCGAGGCCGCCAGTCAGATAGATTTTATGTCAACCCTTCCAGTGAGACGGATGCGGTAAGCAAGCTGACCGAAGTCATATTACCGTAGCCCAACATTGCGCAGCACGCAGACTGTCTGGTCAAGGCGGCAATTGATAGCATTATCGGGATGCGCTTGTACGAGAAGAGCCTACATGCTGATTGACAAATCCTTGCCGTTGCGTTGGCGGTAGGGACTGGTATTGACCATAAAAGCGACTAAACCGCCAGAAGGCTTTAACTGCCCGCCAGGCCAATGCTTGGGTCTCTTCCGGTGAATAGGTCGCGGCATTAAGGCTGAAACTGAGCAAAATCATGGCGGTTCTCCTTGCGGTAGCTCGCAAAAAATAGCGGCGAGGCGTGCTGTTTGGGATAGCGGCTGTTGGGATAACGGCTG
>JBCDFX010000346.1:0-4794 GCA_039177155.1 Cyanobacteria bacterium P01_H01_bin.119 | reverse complement strand
GGAAGCTTTTCGACTTTATCGAAAGCGCCAATTTTAGGATCTTTCAGTACTTGTTCCATCGCGCTCAGGTCGGCTTGGGTGCCGGGGAGGTTGGTCAACCCCTGCCCGTATTCACTTACCCCAATTAGCAACGCAACCTTCGCCATCCGTGTTTCTGCAACCTTAAGCGCCCGTCTCAACTTTAACCGCTACCTGCAATTTCGGCGACGATGCAGAACGTTGTATCACCTAGCCCTTAAGAAATATCAGCATCACCATTAGCTCTTGCCGCTTTTGCATTGCGTCGCCACATGGCAGGCTTAATCCGCCGCAGGGCCGAGGCCGGAAAGCGTCGATTCCACTCTTCATCGGAGAGGACTACCAGATCCTCCAGTGTTGGTGCAACATTCCAGGGATAGGGCTGAAACTCTTCTACGTCCGTCGGTTGGGCAAAGCGCTGATTCCAAGGGCACACATCCTGACAAATATCGCAGCCCGCCACCCAGCCTTGCAGATTGGCTGCGATCGCTTCTGGTAGTTCTTCCGCCCGATTTTCAATGGTGTGATAGGCGATGCAGCGGTTCGCATCTATCACGCCGGGTTGACGAATCGCCTGGGTAGGGCAGGCCGTTAGGCAGCGATCGCAGGTGCCGCAGTGGTCAGTATGGGGGCGATCGCTCTCTAGCGGTAAGCTGGTTAACACTTCCCCCAGCACCAGCCAAGAGCCATAGTCGCGGCTAATCACATTGCCGTTTTTGCCGGTCCAGCCGATACCGGCCTGCTGAGCCCAAAACTTATCCTGAATTGGCCCCGTGTCCGCGTAGTAGCGAGTTTCAATCGTTTGGCTGCAGTGGGCTGCTTCTGCCTCTAACCACAGGGTTAGCGCCTTTAGCCGCTTGTGCAAAATGCGGTGATAATCTCGGCCCCAGCCGTATCGGGCAATTTTGCCGTGGACGGGTTTGCCCTGAACTGGCTCGTCAGGGCGCTGGTGAGGCGTGTAGTAGTTTAGAGCTACGCAAATAATAGAGCGAACTGCAGGCAAAACCTGGCGCACATTTTGTCGCTTAGGATTGTGCATCCAGGCCATATCTGCCTCATAGCCCTGGGCTAGCCACTGTTTTAGGGCGGCTGCGCTGGTTTGCTCGGCTTGAGGTAATTCGCCTGCTGAGGCTAGGGGCGGCACGTTAACAATCCCAACTCGATGAAAGCCCAGCTCCATCGCTTTTTGCTTAATCTGGCTGGATTGGAGACGGACCGCCATCCGATCAGTTTAACGGCGAAATATTAACGGGTCTGGGCTGACCTGAGCGAATCACCCGGGTAGAGCGCACTTGGTTAACGGTGCCGGTATGACTGGGCACAACAATAACGTTGGAAAATCCGCTGTAGGGATGAACTACTTGAGGATTGCGAATGGTCAAAGTGCCCTGCCCACCGTTTACCGAATAGGTAGTCGTGCTGTAAGTGGTCTGGGGGAAACGCTGGGGAACGCCGTAGAAAACCGTTCCACCGTGGGAATATCCGCCGTAGGGATTGCCAATGGACAGGCCAAAGCCGGGAGTCCGTACTGTTAGCCCGCCATTGCCGCCAAACACGACAACGCCGTCAGCCTGAGCAGGCTTAGCGCCTAAAGCGCTAAACCCCGCAGAGAGCGCGATCGCGCCCAGCACCGTTGCCAGGGATGAGCCTAGGCTTTTGCGGCGGGTGTTTGTAGACCTATTTACCGTCGTCTCGTCTGGGCTAGGGGAAGAGCTTGAAAGAAATGGCATCATCATAGTAAAAAGCGGTTTTCTAGAGAACCAGCGATCGCAGGTGTTGGGTAGAGGCCAGCCTTTTCTCAAGCATAGCCAGTTTCTTACAGAATCAGTGGCATGGCGGCCAAATTTTTGGGATTCTAATGCCATAGCTTCTGACGTCAATCTTACTTTTTTCCAATCTTGGTGAATTCAGACTCTTCTTTCCGCCATCGCCCCAACGATACCTCGCCGTCCGGGTCAGCCTCGTCCGGGTCAGCGCCGAACCCGGCTGTACCGGCTCAGTCGCCGGTAGAGGCCAGCGGGGAGCGCCCCAATTATGCTCAGGCTGCCGAAAATCTGGAAGTGGCCAAAATCGCCTTTGCTAACGGACTAGATGCCTTTGAGCGGGGCAGCTATCGCCAGTCTATCCAGCTTTTTGAAGCCGCTTTGGAGCAGTGTGCTCGTCTATCTGCCTTTGGCGGGGAAGTGCAAACCTGGCTGGTCAATGCCTATGCCGCCGGCGATCGCCTACAGGATGCGATTGCCCTATGCGAAAAGTTAAGCCACCATCCAGATTTTGAGGCCCGGCAGCGGGGCAAGCAGCTGCTCTATATTTTGACGGCTCCCAAGCTCAAAAGTCGGCCAGAGTGGCTAAGTCAAATTCCCGATTTGGCAGCCCTAGAGCGTGACGACAAAACCACCGTTGTGGCGGCTCGTCCCCGCTCAAAGCCCCGCCGTCCCAAAAAATCTGAGCCTGAAGATCTCTTACCCATCGACTGGAGCCAAATCAATACCAGAGACAATGCCTTTCTCTGGCTGGCTTTGGGGGCAGCGGCGGCAGTACTGGGGGGACTGTGGTGGCTCAGTTAAGGTTTGATGGGGGCTGTCAGTTGGTGGGTCGGCGTGGGCATACTGCGGAGGAGGGATCACTCACTGTGCCAGAAAGGCTTGCTTTAAAGGTAGCTGCTTTCTAGTCGTGAGCCTCCGTTAGCAACTGGGCACCTGCTGAACGAATGAAGCTCTCTTCCCTATTTCAAAAGACGCTGATTGGCCAGATTGTTCTGTTTGCCTTTATTGCTGCCTCTATGGCTTTAGCATCAGCCTATAGTTTGCGCTGGTATCTAACGGGAGAATACACCAGCAAGGGAAGCGCGATCGCTAAGAGTGTGGCGGGTTCCCAAGCTAACTTCTCTGAAGCCGACAGCGATGCTCAAGCTATTTTGCAGACCATCGTAGATGAGTTTGTCGAAGTCAATGGCGTAGCCTATGTGGTAGTGGTAGATGCCGAGGGCAATCCCATTGCCCATACCTTTGAGGCTGAGGTCCCCAACCAGTTTTTAGCTCTCGGTACTATACCTCCCCAGGACAGCGGACCGGGATTGAATCGCTTTACCCACTCTCCCAATTTTGAAGATAGCGACGGGGATGTGGTAGTGAACTATCGCCGGGGCTCAGAATTTGGCTACGCTATCGACATTGTTAGACCGATTCCGGGGGGCGATGGGAAGGTTCATGTGGGCATGGATCAAGCCTTAATGATTGCACAAATTCGCGCGGCGGTACGCTTTCAACTGCTGATTATGGCCCTGCTGTTTGGGGTGAGCGTGCTGGCAACCTATGTTATGGTCAACCGAATCTCCCGGCCCCTGAGTCAGCTCACGGACTATGCTCAGCGGCTGGCCAACCGAGATTTTTCCGCCAGCGTTGATATTCGCTCTCAGGATGAAATTGGTCTGCTAGCCTGCACCATGGAAAATATGGCAGCGGACACCCAGCAGTTTATCCAGCAGCTTGAATCGACGCTGAAAGAACTCCAGCAAACCCAGGCTCAACTGGTTCAAAGCGCCAAAATGTCGAGCCTGGGTCAGCTAGTGGCCGGAATGGCCCACGAAATTAATAATCCGGTCAACTTTATTGCGGGCAATATTCGCTACGCCCGGCGCTATGCTGAAAGCCTATTGGAGCTGCTGCAGCTCCACGATCGCCACAGTCAGCCCTATGCGCCTGAGATCACCGACAAAATAGATGATATCGATCTGGACTTTATTGCAGAAGACTTTCCCAAAGCGATCGCATCTATGCAGGTGGGCGCCGAGCGGATTAAAGATATTGTTCACTCTTTACGCAATTTTTCCCGTCTGGATGAAGCCGAACTTAAAGCCGTCAATATTCACGACGGATTAGACAGCACTCTACTGGTTCTCTCCAGTCGTCTAGGGAAAACTCAGGGTCTCTGTGCCATCACCATTGAAAAACACTACGGACAGCTGCCTAAAATTGAGTGCCTTGCCGGGCAGCTTAACCAGGCGTTTATGAATATCATTGGCAACGCCATTGACGCCCTGGCCGAAAAGCGATCGCAGCTTAATCCTGACTCACCCCCGACCCTAACCCTATCGACCCGCTGCCTGGATAATGCCATTGAAATCGCGATCGCCGATAACGGCATCGGCATGGCAGAAGATTTGCAGCAGCGTATTTTTGATCCGTTTTTTACCACCAAACCCGTGGGCGAAGGTAGTGGGCTAGGGCTCTCTATTAGCTATCAAATCGTGGTGCAGCGCCACGGCGGGCAGATTCAGTGCGGGTCAACGCCGGGAGCAGGCAGTCGCTTTGTGATCACCCTGCCGGTAACAGCCGCCAAACCCGATCTCACGCCACCCCTAATCCCAGACGGTTCCGTTGCGGTGCCGTTTAGTTAGGGTTTTGAGTTAGGGGTTTGGGTCAGGCCCCATCGCTTAGCGCTGACCGGGTCTATATCAGGGAGATGGCTGAGCACGGCATCCCAAGTCGTGTGCGCCTTTAAAGCCTGCAATACTGCGGGCAGTGGCGCCTCTAAAACGGTTGTAAAGTCTGCCTCTTCACTGAGTTTGGGGCTGTAGGCCAGTTGCTCATAGGGAGGATTGAACTGAGCATTGACGCCTGCTTTGTTGCCCCGTGGGTCTACCCGGTACCATCCAACTTGGGGCAAATAAACGGCATTAAAGCCGTGCAAACTATAGGGCGCGCCCCGATCATCCACACTAAGCCGCTGATAGCAAAATCCTGCGGGAATCTGGTTGGCCCTAAGCAAGGCGGC
>JBCDFX010000345.1:0-4814 GCA_039177155.1 Cyanobacteria bacterium P01_H01_bin.119 | reverse complement strand
CAAGTTGGACTTGTCGGCATTTACCGAGACGTTATGGCATCAGCTGCAGGACGACTTGAGTGATTTTGAATCATCGTCAGAGAACGCCGGTTTATCTGAGGCGGAGGTTCAGACAGCAGACGTTATGACTGAGACGGCTGAGCCACCGCTGCCGCCGCCTACAGAACTGCCCAAACCGGCAGAACTGCCCAGTGAGGCGGTCAGAGATGAGCGCTCGCAATCGGTCATGCCGCCGCCGGCCGCCGCCGCCAGCATTCTCGCTGAGGGGCCATCTGACGTCGTCGCCCCGCCACCCGTCGATCAACACCGACTCCCTGACTGGGCCATGGCCTTTGAGTTGCGAGATCGCGTGCAGTCGGGTGACCACAGCGCCCCCACCTTAGAAACGGCTATTCAGGTTTATGAATCGCTGCAGCCTGAACAGCCCGCCATCCCGCAGCGCACAGAAGTCTTGAATGACCTGGGTAGCCTCTATTGGCTATGGGCCCAGCAGTCAACTGCGATTGAGGAGTACTTTCAGCGATTGACCAAGAGCAGTGAAATCTATGAAACTGCGCTATCCCCCATCAGTGACCAGACGGCACCAGACGTGTTGAATCGGCTCCACAGCAACTTGGGCAGTGTGTACAGCTTGCTGGCCACCCATCAAGCTCCCTCACATTACTTAGACCAGGCCGTGCGGGCATTTCACCGAGCGTTGCAATATGCGCCGGTCGAAACCATGCCGGAGGAATACACCCTGCTGCAAACCCATCTCGGCACCGCTTATTGGAGTTTGTCTCAACACTCCCAAGAGGCGACGCATTTGCATCGAGCGATCGCAGCCTATCAAGAGGCCTTGCAACAAGCTCAGCCGCAACCGGTACCCCAGCTCTACGCCCAACTGCAAAACAATTTGGGCATTGCGCTATGGAGTTTAGCCCGCCATGAACGGCCCGTGTTCTTACTAGAGCAAGCCATTGGGGCCTATCGTACCGCTCTGGCCTATCGCACCCGAGAGGCCGATAAACTGGGCTACGCCGCCACCCAAAACAATCTGGGAACGGCATATTGGGACTTAGGCGGACACCGCGAAGCGAATTCACCTGCTCAACAACAGGCCTGGCGACAAGCCATTATTGCCTACGAGGCGGCGATCGCCACCGTCGAACCCACTCCAGATGCCCCCCTTAGTTTTGATCTATGGGCAGCCCACCATAGTGTTGGGGTCGTCTACGACCAGCTAGCCATTACCCTGGCGGCTAATGCGACGATTCAAGCGCCTTTGCTAGTGCGGGCGACGACACATTACACCACCGCTTTAACGGGCTGGCAGGCGCTTGAGTCCCCGTCTACCGATACGGCCCTGCAGGCACTGATCCGCAATTTGCAGTTGCAAGCTCGGTTTTTGGGGATTGAGGTGCAGCAGCAATCGCTTAGCCAGATCCCCGCCGATTGGCTGCCAGATATTTGGCGTAAGCTTTAGCCTCCCGATTCGCAGCGCTGCTAGCCCCAACTCTCTGTGTCAGCTGCCCAAGTACTCATTGAGCGCAGTTCGTCGGGAATCTGAGCCTCGGGTGGAAATTCGAGCAGGGTTTCGCGATCGCCTAGATATCCGGATAGGGCAAAAGACGTCAACAGGCGGCATAGAGCAATCCAAACGGATTGTTCAAACTCCCAAGCCTGGTCAAAGCGCGCCGTATCGGCGATCGACTTGAGCGCCCAAAAATAACTGTTGCGCACGATCGAGCCCTGTTTTTTATACGTCGGCACATCGTCCTGGTGAATGAGCAAAATGGATGAGTTTAGATAACAGCGCATAATCTCTAGAATTGCCGCAGCAGCCTGCAGCGCTGCCCGGACGGCGCCCCCGGATGCCCAGAATGGTCAAGGGTTTGATACCTTAAGCAAGAGGTCATTCGTACCTCAAGGCCCTTTTGTCACTTCATTCCTACTCTATGACAGCCGCCGTTTGCGTTCAAAATTTGCACAAAGTCTACAACAGTCTCCACGTCGTGAATGACCTGTCACTGACGATTCAACCGGGCGAGAGTTTTGGACTGTTGGGGCCAAATGGAGCCGGTAAGTCAACCACTATTCGCATGTTGACGACGTTGACGCAGCCTTCTGACGGCAATTTAGTTGTCGCGGGGTATGACGTTCAGCGCGATCCGATGGATGTGCGACGGCAGATTGGGGTGGTGCTGCAGCAAACCAGCGTTGATGGCGACCTCACCGTTTGGGAAAATATGGAGCTGCACGGGCGGATGCACCATATTCCCAGTCCTCAGCGCCAAAAGCGCATTGATGAATGGCTGGGGTTTGTAGAGCTTAACGATCGCCGTGATAGCAAAGTCAAAACCTTATCGGGCGGGATGAAACGCCGGTTGCAAATTGCCCGCGCGCTGCTCCACAATCCCAAAATTTTGTTTCTGGACGAACCCACAGTGGGGCTTGACCCGCAGACTCGCCGCCGCCTGTGGGAAATCATTCGCTCTCTTAATCAGCAGGGCATGACCATGCTGCTGACGACCCATTACATGGAAGAGGTGGAATTTCTCTGCAATCGGATCGGCATTCTCGATCAAGGACAGCTGATTGCCCTCGGCACCTTGGCAGAACTGCGACAGCAACATGGCGAAGGCATTTTGATGCGCCAAACCGACGATCGCTGGGATTATCAATTCTTTTCCACTCTGGCCGAAGCAAATGCTTACTTTGAGCAACAGCCCGATAAAACCGGAATGATGACGCGCCCTTCGAATTTAGAAGATATCTTTGTAGAGCTCACCGGTCGCAATCTGGATTAAACGCCGCCATGCCTAAACTGGCCAGCGTCATCGAAGCTATTTTGTACCTCAAGGGCCGCCCCCTCAATGTTGCTCACCTGGCTGAATATGCCGGGTGCGATCGCGAAATGGCCGAAGAGGGCCTGATGGACCTCATGAACGAGTATGCCCATCGCGAGAGTGCCTTAGAAATTGTGGAAACTAAAGATGGGTACTGCCTGCAGCTTAAATCAGGCTTTCGGCATCTGGTGGATACCTTGATTCCGTTAGATTTGGGGGTGGGGGCACTGCGAACGCTGGCCGCGATCGCCCTCCGTGGCCCGCTGGCTCAGACCGAGCTCATCGAGATTCGCGGCTCTGGCGCTTATCAACATGTCAGTGAGCTAGTGAACTTGGGTTTTGTGCGCAAGCGCCGCCAATCTGACGGGCGCTCCTTTTGGCTGCAAGTGACGAACAAATTTCATCAACACTTTGAAATTGATGATTTACCCGCTTTTACTCAACAGGCAACTCAGCCCGTCCCCTCGACAGAGCCGGCAGACGAGGGGGTTGATGAGGTTAATAATGTGGATGCAGCAGCAGCAACCGTTTCCCAAGAAACAAATGTTTGAATAATCTTTAAAGAAGAAATTTCCTGGCAAATATCGGCAGTCAATGGGGGGCAACGCAAGTAAAAGCCAGCAGATCTTGGGGTTCTAGAAAGCTTTGGCATCGTGCCTCGACGCTAGCTTTTAGTCACATTCAGAAAGGCAATCCTGACTGAATAGAACTTACGCAAAAGCCCGCTCAATTCCTCAGATTTTGGGAATGTTGAATCTGATTTTTCCCGGTATTGGCGATGCCGAGGCCAAAATCAGATTCACTTCTGTAAGTCCTGCTGCCTTTAGAGTTTTAGCGAGCGGCATGGTTCGAACTAAATGCAGTTTGTGACACAGCGATATGTTGACTTCTGGAAGTTTGCTGAGCGATCGATACCGATACCTGATTTAAAACCCTTAGAAATCTAGCCAAAAGCAGATCATTTGTTAAAGTGGGGGAACGTAAAACCCTAACTCGTATTACTGGCTATTTGCAGGACTGCGATTCTTGGTACATCTATGCCTTCGTAACACCTGTAAAGACCCTAACTGGAATTATTCGGTTGGCCAGTCTAAGGTTTAGGAGATAGGAACAGCAGAATTGCTATGACATTTAACCCTGAGCGCGTTGATTTCGTTGGCCTACACGGTGATGACGAGGCTAGCAATCAGCTGCTTCAATATCTCAAGCATCAGTCGCCTGAGGTACTGAGTCGAGTCGCACAGGCCGTCACTCCTGAGATTAAGCAAATCATTTCGCAAAACGTTCAAGGCCTGATTGGGGTACTGCCTGGCGACGGCTTTAACGTACAGATATCTACTGACCGAGAAAATTTGGCTGGTCTGCTCGCCTCTGCCATGATGACGGGTTACTTTCTCCGGCAGATGGAGCAGCGCATGGAAATGGATGCTTCTCTCATGGGGGCCCTATTTTCCGGCGATGAAGATGCTGATGAGTCTTCAGAGTTTTAGCTTTATCCGAATCTGCAGTAAGTATCGCTGCATGACCACGCCTGCCTGCACTCAACGGGCTCGGTATTGCTGCTTGTCTTTAGGGTCGGGAATTTAATCATGTGCCGGTTTTCCCCTCTCGGGAGGGGTGCCGTAGGCGGGATGGGTTCGAACCCTCGCACTCAGGGGCAACCCACCCCGCTGCCCCTCCCAGGAGGGGAAATGTTATCCAGCTTGGCCTCAGTAATTTATTTAATCCTCATCCCTTAGAGTGCATAGAGGCAGGCAGGCTCGTAGACATAGCGTAAATTCATTCAAAAATTTCCCTGCAGCTTCCTGATGAGTCTGAGTGCGTCATAAGCACCGTCGCTGCAGAAAACTAACCACTATAGCGCTCCGCAACCAAGTCAGGAAAGTTGTAATTTCTGAAAGCACTAAGTAGGGCTTACTGAAAAAGTCAGATCCGTTGATATTCGGCTATTTCAGCCAATCGAAGACAGATGAAGTGCAAGGTTTT
>JBCDFX010000344.1:0-4819 GCA_039177155.1 Cyanobacteria bacterium P01_H01_bin.119 | reverse complement strand
GTTTGCTCAAGCCGTTTGGCCAATCGGTTTAGTCACTCGCTTTAGTCACGGGGTTAGGCGCCAGCAGAGTGTGATCGAAAGAACGCCGAGTGGTTTAATAGAGGCTGCATTCTCCGGAGCCTGGTATGACATCGGTTTCTCAGCAGTTCCAAATTCTTCGCGATCGCGGCCATTGTGCCCTAATTCCCTTTATTACGGCGGGGGACCCCGATCTGGCAACTACGGCTCAAGCGCTACAGGTGTTAGACCAAAATGGAGCCGACTTGATTGAGCTGGGAGTACCTTATTCCGATCCGCTGGCGGATGGACCCGTAATTCAGGCAGCCGCAACGCGGGCGCTGCAGAGGGGCGTCAAGCTAGAGCCGGTGCTAGATATCGTGCGGGATGTGAGTCCAAAGCTGACGGCGCCCATTATTTTATTTACCTACTACAATCCAATTTTGAATCGCGGCTCGGGCAACTTTCTCGCTGCGGTGGCGGCGGCAGGGGTCAAGGGGTTAGTGGTGCCCGATTTGCCGCTGGAAGAGGTTGAAGCCCTGCGCCAGCAGGCGCTAGAGGCAGGCATCGAAATTACTCTGCTGGTTGCGCCCACCTCACCAATGGCCAGAATTCAGGCGATCGCGCAAAAATCTGAAGGCTTTATCTATTTAGTCAGCGTCACTGGGGTGACCGGGATGAGGACTGAAATTCAAAGCCGAGTCAACACCCTGCTTGAAGATTTAAAGGTTTCCACTGATAAACCCATTGGGGTTGGCTTTGGCGTTTCCCAGCCAGAGCAGGCAACTCAGCTGAAGCAATGGGGCGCTGATGCCGTCATCGTGGGCAGCGCGTTTGTTAAGCGACTGGCCGACGGCTCACCCGAAGCTGGCTTACAGGCGATCGGCACATTTTGCCGGACACTAAAAACGGCTATCCAATAAAATCAGCTCGCTGCAACACCGGCTTCTATTTCTATATCAGTCTCTAGCCGAATCAGTAGCCAGCCCCATTAAGGCAAGACGCCAGATTTAAGGCGCTACTTTCTAAATCCAGATCAGACAAGACGCAACTATTCTTAATCAGCTGTATTGCGGATTTTACTTTCATCAACAGATGGACAGGTTGGCTAGATAACTTTTCTCTTAGTGTCACAGGGGGTGAAGCCCCTTATTTTGAGATTTTTTCAGACTTTTATGGGGGCGCTGCTAGCCATCAGTCTGCGGGCAAACCTGTTTTTGAGCTTAAAATTTGTCGCGATCGCCCAGCGTTTCAGTCACCCGTTCTTACATCTTCTGATAGAGTACTAGGTGAATTTTAGGTGAATTTATGGAAGTAACTTCATAAATTCTGGCTATCGCCTGTATTAACGTTGGCTTACGCGATGCCGCTAGGCATATTTGATACCTTTTGCCTGCGTTGATTCAGGGTAATTACGGCCTAGGTGTGTTGGAGCGACGGGTTTTGAAATCAATACTTTCTGGATGGACGCGTCATATTAAGCGCCTGGGAGCCTTTATGCTGGCTCTTGGGCTTAGCTGGGTACTGCACGGGGGCGTGCTCACCTCTACCCCGTCCCAGGCTCAGGTCACAGTAACCAACCAGGCCGGCGCCCAGTACAACGATGCCGGTGGTAATCTTCAATCCGCCACATCCAACCAGACGACCTTTCAGGGGCCAGGAACCACCGCTACTGGTGACGCGCCAGGACTCTCCATTATCAAAACCGCTGACCGCAGCGCATCTGAACCCGGCGACGTCGCGATTTATCGGCTGCTGGTGACCAATGACAGCACCACAACTGCGGCAGCGCCGCTAACCGTTGTCGATCAGCTTCCGGTAGGGCTGCTGTATGTTTCTGGCTCGGTTCAAACTAGCCCAATTGCCCTTAGTTCGCCGGTAACTGAGACCAACCGTCAGCTTACATTTGAATTTACGTCTTTAGCAGCGGGCCAGTCCGTAAACATTACCTACGCCGTGCTGCTCACGCCAGATTCAGTCAGAGGTAACGGCGTCAACGTTGCTCAGGCGTCTGCCCCCGGATTTACCACAGTCACGGCTCAGTACAGATTGCTGATTCGACCCGGCATTGTGGCAGACTGCGGCACGATTGTTGGCCGCGTCTTTGTAGACAAAAACTTTGACGGTGAGCAGCAGCCCGGCGAGGAAGGGGTGCCCAACGCCGTTATTTTCATGGATGACGGTAACCGCATTATCGCGGACCCGGAAGGGCTCTTTTCCATGGCCAACGTTTTTGCCGGGTATCGAGTTGGCACCTTAGATTTGACCAGCTTGCCGGGCTATACCCTAGCCCCCAACCTCTACCGGCTGGAGAACAATAGCCAGTCACGTCTGGTTCGACTCGAACCGGGAGGGCTGGCCAGAATGAACTTTGGGGTAACGCCAACCTTTGGCGAAGACACCGTCAGCAGCGTTCGATAGTTTCCACAGCGCCCTCAGGGGAGCGTTTACCACGGTCGGCTTCGGGACAGCACATTTAGAGCACAGACTCGGCAACTTACAGGCGCATTATGAACAGCTCAAGGCAAACTTTATTCACCCTCCAAACCCTGGCAGTTATGGCCGGTGTTTTTGGTGCCGTGTTTCCCGCCCATGGCGAAACCACAGATCGCGCTGTTCAACCTGCCGGTAGCGGCGAGCCGCTTTTATCTCAGGCGCCTTCTGCCCAACCCCAGGGCAATGCGGAGAATTTACAGATGCCGGCAGAAGATACTGGGAATTCTGAGGGGTCAGCCGTGCTGCCCATGACAGTTCCCCCGCGGACGCCTGTCGAACAGCCTGCCCTATCCCCGTCAGCCCCGGCATCTGACGCCTCTACTGAAGTTATCAGTGAACCCTCTGAAGCTGATGGCGGGATGTTCCGCAGCGATCGCTCAGCCGAGACGTGGCTAAATCAAGGGGCGATCGCATCAGAGAGCGAGGTCAATCTAGACACAACCATAGATCTATCGACTTTGGGATCTGATGGGTCATTCCGCCAGCCTGTCCTGGCTCAATTTGACGGTTCAACCGTTGAACCCATGGTGGAATTTCAGCCCACCCCCCTGCGCCCGGATGCCCCTGACGATCCCCTAGAGCGACTCAGCGAAGAAATTTTTATTGAGGAGAATCCCGGCCCCAGTCTGGAGTTTGCCCCGGTGGGTAGTGGACTGGCCCCAGCCAACGGTCGGGCCGTGATTAGGCTCCAGGGCCGCATCCTAGATGTGGATGGCGAAGTGCTAGATCGCGATGTGGTGGTCACCCTAACCAGCAGCGCCGGTGAGTTTGTAGAAGCTGATTACGACAGCGATCGCGCCGGATTTCAGATTTTGGCCCGCCGGGGAGAGTTTGAAACCCTACTGCGATCGACCTTAGACGCCCAAACCGTGCAGCTGCGGGCAGCCGTGGATGGTCACTTAGTTCGGGGCTTAGATCCAGCCGTTGACACCGACCCCTACCCGGAAGTCGCCGCCTACACCGAAGTCCGCTTTATCACCAATCTGCGGCCCTCCCTGGTATCTGGGGTCGTCAACCTGCGGCTGGGCCAAGCCGGCACAAATTTTTGGGGCCGCTTTAGCGACTTCCTCAATCCCGAGCTAATCGATAACGGCATAGAGCTTGACCCCGATATTGCCCTATTTGGCATCGGCACCCTCGGCGACTGGCAAATTACCGGAGCTTACACTAGTGAGCGCGCATTGAACGAGCGCTGCGACGGAACCGGCCTATATCGAGATATACAAGCCTGCGAACAGACCTATCCCGTCTACGGCGACAGCTCCACCACCGATTATTTGACCCCTTCCGCCGACAGTCTGTATCTGCGTCTCCAGCGCGATTCTATTTTGCCTGGGGCTGAACCAGACTACTTTATGTGGGGAGACTACGACACGGTAGAGTTTGCCCGCGCGTCCCAGACTTTTACCGCTGCTACCCTGCAGCTTCACGGCTTCAAAGGCAACTACAGCTTTGCCAACGGCCTGCAGGTAACGGCCCTGTTTGCCAACAATCTGCAGCAGCTTCAGCGCGACACCATCGTGCCCGACGGCACCAGCGGATTTTACTTTCTGTCGCGGCGAGCCGTGCTGCGCGGCAGCGAAAATGTATTTATCGAAACCGAAGAAATCAATCGTCCCGGCACCGTTTTAGAGCGCACAGAAGTCTTCCGGGGAGCCGACTACGACATTGACTACGACCGGGGCACGCTGCTGTTTCGGCAGCCCGTTTATGCCACAGAGATTGATCCCTTTGGTCAAACCGTGGTGCGCCGAATTGTTGTCACCTATCAGCTGGACGGCGGCGAATTTGGCGGCCACCTGTATGCCGGGCGGGTGCAGTACGCCCTGACCCCGACGCGAGATGGATGGATCGGGGCCACCTTTCTATCGGCGGATCAAGGCGACTTTGACTCCAACATCTACGGGGTGGATTTGCAGCTTCCCCTAGGCAGCATCGGCACTTTGACCGGCGAACTCGCCGGCTCTAGCGCCACAAGCGGCGGAAATACTTCCAGCGGTAGCGCCTTTAGGCTGGCCTTTAACGGCAATATTTTGCCCAATATTTTTGGGCGAGCCTATGTCCAGACGGCCTCTACAGGTTTCCAAAACAACTACACCTCTAGCTTTCGGCCAGGGCAGACCCGCTGGGGCGCAGAAGTTGCCGCCCGGATCGGCGCCACAACCCTAATTCGAGGCCGGGTCGATCAAGAAACGAATGTCGGCACTGCCCCAGCAGTCCTAACCTCCGCCGCCGCCCTGCTAGAACCTGGCACCACCGCCGCCCCCGGAAGCGCGGTAGACAATAGCCTGGGAACTCTGCAGGTTGGGGTTCAGCAGCAGTTTGG
>JBCDFX010000343.1:0-4834 GCA_039177155.1 Cyanobacteria bacterium P01_H01_bin.119 | reverse complement strand
GGTTAGCAGGCAATCATCTACTGGAAAAGGAGCCTCGCAATCCGATTAGATATCTCTGGTGAACCAGGCGCCGGATAAATCAGATGATAGAGCGATTCATTAAACCCCGAAAAATCATCAAAGATTTTTGGTAGCGGCGTTGCGCTTACCTGCAGTGGATTGCCATGCCAATGGGCAGAGATTACCAAAATTGCTTCGGGTTGGGGAAGCTGCTGCGAGAGCGACTTAAGAAAGTGAGTGACCGCACCTTCCCGAATCGGCAAATCGGGCGCTCCATGGGAGAGAAACAGTGTCGGGAATAGATTCATGGTTTTGCGATTGCATCATATTAAAACTGCAAAATGCTAATAACGCCCGCTAAAAAGCACTCTTTACCGTGCCACCATCAACGCGCAGGGCCGCGCCGGTTGTTGCCGACGCCAGCGGGCTGGCCACGTAGCACACCAGCGAGGCCACTTCTTCAGGAGCCGCAAATCGTTTAATCAGAGAGGTCGGGCGAACCTGCTCAAAGAATTCTGTTTCAAACTCGGCGAAGGTTTTGCCGGCTTTTTGAGCCAGATCTTCAACAAAATCACCCACACCACGCGATCGCGTTGCGCCCGGTAAAACACTATTGACGGTAATTCCAGTACCAGCAACGTGCTCTGCCAGGCCCCGCGCCACGGCAATTTGTGCGGCTTTCGTCATCCCGTAGTGAATCATTTCGGCAGGAATTTGCAGGGCACTTTCGCTAGAAATAAACAGAATGCGCCCCCAGTTGTTGGCCTGCATTGCTGGGAGATAGAGGCGCGCAAGCCGGACGCCGCTGAGGACATTTACGTCAAAAAAACGACGCCAGTCCTTATCTGGAATGTGCTCAAATGGGACGGGCTCAAAAATCCCTAGATTATTGATCAAAATATCCACCTGCGGGTGCTGAGCATAGAGGTTTTGTGCCGCTTCAGCTGTGGACAGATCCCCCGCGAAACCCATTATGTTTGCCTCGGCAGCAGACTGTAGTTTGGCCACTGCGGTATCGACGGATGCCTGAGAGCGCCCGTTAATAATCGTAGTTGCGCCTTCAGCGGCAAGGGCAGCTGCGATCGCATAGCCAATGCCCGCCGTGCTGCCCGTCACAAGGGCAATTTTGTCTTGAAGCTTTAAATCCATCTTCATGTCCTCAAAAAGGATATCTGTGCCGTCATGTTTGTAAACCAGAGGGTGCCTGTGGCGCAGTCGTAAGCCTGTGGCCTAAACGGAGCGGGCGCGGTAAGATTTGTGCCGCCAGGCTTTCGAGTGCAATTGATGACGCGCCCTAGCGATTTAGAGATCTACGAATCCTGTTGGGGGATAGGGCGAATGCACCGTCGCCTAACAAAAATTGCACAATACAGGCGATCGCAAAGAATGCCGGAAACTCCCAGCCGCCTCCTTCGTTAGTGAATAACCAACCATTGCCACCGTGCACCTTAACAGTGGCCACTAGCAGGATGGGGAAAAATCCTAGGGCAACCCAGCGGGTGTAAACACCTGCTATCAGTAAGACGCCACCGATAATTTCTGCGATCGCCACTGGCGCAGCCAGAAAACCTGGTAAGCCGACGCTGACAAAGAACTGAGCCGTTCCTGGCAGAGTGAATGTGAAAACCTTCAACAATCCATGGGCCAGGAACAAAAGTCCCAGACTGATACGCAGCAACAAAATCCCGTATAGTGCAGTGTCTAAGCGGATGCTCGGCTTAGATAGACGTTGATTTCGGGACTTTTGCAGGTCTACATCGTGAGTCATAGTCATGATTCCTCCTTTCTAGAAAAGTTTTAATTAGAAGTAAATTGCGGGAAATAGCCTTTGTTGTTGAGACTCCTTAAAGAAGAATCAACGCTCTTTACTGCTTACAGACTGGCCCCAACGACCATTAGAAACGGTCAAGGGTCCATATTTAATTTGACGGTGACTACCAATTAATCCAATTTGCCTCTGCCTCTAAGCTTTGCCTCTAGCATTTAAGCAAAGAAGACATAAACGCCTTGATCAACGTCAATCTGAATTGCTGCAGCTATTTAGTTCTATGTAGAACTAAATTAAAGATAGTTCTACTTCGTACTATTGTCAAGGTAGGTAAGCAAGCTAATGTCAGAAATTCTGTCTGAGACGACTCAATAAAATCCTGAGAAGCTCTAGTTCAGAAGGTTCAAGATTTTCAAATTGAGTTTTGAGATAGGCAATATGGGCCGGAAAAACCTGCTCAAAGACCTGCTGCCCTTTATCGGTTAGGGACACGACGACACTGCGGCGATCGCCGGGAGGATTTCTCCGTCTCACCAAGTCTTTCTTAATCAGGCGATCGATCACCCCGGTCAAGGTTCCCTTGGTAATCAGGGTCTTTTCACCAATGTCGCTCATGCTCATGCCGTTGGTATTGCCCAGCGTCGCCACAACATCGAACTGAGAGGATGTCAGATTAAACTGACGGACATGGGCTTCAGAATAAGCCGCAAATGCCTGATAAGTTCGAACCAGTTCCCGCATCGCTGGTACAAATGTCGCTTGAGCAGCCTGACGAGTCGTATTTTGAGCAGATGAGGTGAGATCGGCCATCAAATTAGCGAACTAAAACTTTTCTAGTCAGTTTTATTCTATGACCTTCTTAAATGCCGCACGCTTAAATGCTGCACGCTTAGGGTGTTAATAGCGACGACGGTTAACACCCCAGTTTCAAAGACGCCAGTAAATATTTAGCTCACGTCCTTTCGAGCAGCCAGCTGGCCATTTTCTCCATTACTCGCCTAGTAATCTCTTCTCGATCCTGCAACAGTTGATGGCCTGTGGTGTCCTCAATCCAGAAGCCTTCCGTCAGGGGACCGGAGCGAGCGACAAACTTTTGCATAGCTCCGCACATTGTTCGGCAATCGTTGACGGCATGAATCGCCAGCAGCGGTAGTCCAAATTCCCCGGCTTTTCTCGCGATCTTCTCTCCGCTGGCCACCGTCGCAGTCGCCGCCCCCATCGTTGGCCGAGGAGACACTTGAACTCCCGGATCGAGACGGGCGATTCTGGCCCACTCCTTGTCTCCAAACGCTGCATCAAAGGTAGCTGAAAAATCGGTTGCGGGCATCTTCAGCCTAGGAAAGTAGCGAGCCAGAAAGGCCAAGACCTTGATAACGGGTTTAGGCGGCAACGTAGCCGGATCGATCTCGAGCGCCGCACCTGTGGCAATAATCCCGGCCAGTTTGATCCCAGCCGCTTTTGCCCTATCTTCTGCGAGGCCAGCGGCCAGGACTTGAAGCCCCCCGACTGATTCGCCGATTAGGAAGATTGGCATATCCGCCGAGGATTGAAGCTGCCGCTGGGTCCAAACCAGGGCAGCAAAGACATCTTCCACAAAGTCGTCAAATTTGTTGATGTGTATGCATCCTTCAGGCGCACCCGGTTCAGCCTCGGAGTACCCCATACCGACCGGATCGTAACTTGAGCAGGCAAAGCCTTGCTGGTTCAAGAACAAGGCCAGTGGTTCAAAGTAGCCAGAATGCCAGCCCCCACCTGGAACCATTAGGCAAACGGCCCGTGGATTTTCCCCTTTCGGGTTGTTTTTCCAGATTCTTGTCGCAAGCTTGGCACCTCGCGGCGAGTATAGGGGGTTCATCGCTGGTTCAGGTGGCGGTGGAACAGCAGGTCTCTTAAGCATGGGCATAGTAAATCACGCTTGCTAATGGGCTAAAAATGTAGTGATATCTGTCGCAGGGACACTTATGACAGCATCAACGGTGTCTTTGCGGCAATCAAAGATGAATAATTAGTCATCTTTTGCCATGCTATCCTTATCACCCTTACAAATGTCAAGGAAATTTTTTATTTAACGTGTCTCATAACGATTCAGATTTACTGCGGCAGCCGCAGCAGCAGCGGAGCCAGATTAGAGTTGAACAGATTCTTCAGGCAGCGGCTGAGGTCTTCTGGGAAAAAGGCTACGATGTTGCGACAACTCACGACATCGCCGAGCGGGCCCAGACAGCGGTAGGCACGCTATATCGCTTTTTCCCAAACAAGCTTGCTATCTTTCATCTGCTTGAAAAACGGCATAAGCAATACTTAGACGAGACTGTTCCTCAATTGATGAGCCCTGAAACCTTTCAGTTGCCCCTAGCCGTTGTTATTCAAAAAATTGTCGAAACCTATGCGGACTATTTTGAAAACCTTGGCCCAAGAATTGTCTATATTCAGTACTATCTAACTCCAAATATCTTTTTGTATTTCGACGAAAGCTTTGATCAAGATATGATCCAAGGTCTGGCAAAGCTTCTGAAAGGGCGAAATGCAGCTCTTACCTTAGAAAAATGCGAGCTATTGTCTGAGGTTTTTTTAAGAACTTACCAAGCGTTACTGTTAGTAGCCTTACGCAGCAATGACACACGCCGTCATCAACTGCAAGTAGAGATTCAAAATGTTCTTATTAACTACCTAGAGCCCTACGTAGGCGATACGTCGGAGCAGCGACTTCACCATCGTATCTACGCTGACTCGTGCGATAATGCCCTTTCCTTTTCACAAAGAGATATTCAAGCGCAGCTAGAAGCCCTCACTGGGCAGCATGCTCTAAATTCTCGGCAGCAGGCTGCGATCGCCCATGTCTTAACCTACAGCAGCCTTACTATTCAAACCTTTGAGTCCATATGCCCAAAAACATCGCGCCGAACCCTTCAACGCGATCTTAAACAATTAGTTGAAAAGAATATATTTGAAAGCAAAGGCAACACTAACCAGCTTATCTACAAGCATGGTGATAAACTTAAATAAATGCAGTTAGAGGACTTTTAAGAAATCAATCCGTTGTTTTGACTAGTTTGACTATGTTCC
>JBCDFX010000342.1:0-4854 GCA_039177155.1 Cyanobacteria bacterium P01_H01_bin.119 | reverse complement strand
TTGCCAAAATTTGCAAATCGAGCGTGCGAATCAGCCCCGTTTCTTCTGCAATAGGAATAAACATATCCGGCGGGATCAGGCCGCTTTCTGGGTGACGCCACCGGGCCAGGGCCTCAAACCCAGAGAGAGTTTGGCTCTCTAGGTGCAGAATAGGCTGGTAGTATGGCACCAGCTCCCGGTTGTCTAACGCCTTGCGGAGGGAAGTTTCGAGCTGGAGGCGATGCATGGCGCTATGGTGCATAGCGGGCTCAAACAGCAGAAACTGCCCCTCGCCGCTGGCTTTGGCCCGGTACATAGCGGTGTCCACATCTCGCAGCACATGTTCAGGACGTTCGTAGCGGCTACCTTTGCCTCCTAGTACGATGCCAATGCTGGCGCTGACAAACACATCGCAACTGGGCAGCCGAAAGGTCTTAGAGAGGGCTGCGGCAATCTGCTGAGCCAGATTTGTCGCGCGCTCGGGAGTGATAGCATATGGCAGCAAAATGGCAAACTCGTCGCCCCCAAAGCGGGCTAAAACATCTGTAGACTGCAGCTGGGACTGTAGCCGCTGGGCCACCGCAGTCAGAAGCTGATCGCCCACAGCATGCCCCAGAGAATCGTTGATGATTTTGAAGCGATCGCAATCTAGGAAGAAAACGGCAAATCCTGGCTGCTCAGGGTTAGGTTTGTGCTGAGCCAACTGACGCAGGGTTTCTTCGAGCCGCTCGGTAAAAAAGACTCGGTTGGGGAGCCCCGTTAGTTTGTCGTAGAGCGCCATTTTAACCAACCGGGCGTTGGCTTGCTCTAGCTGTTCGGTGCGTTCTCTGACCCTGGCTTCTAGCTCTTCGTTTACCCTGCGGAGTTTTTGCTCTGCCTCCCGCAGGGCTAGGTGATGGCGAACCCGAACAATGACCTCTTCAAAGTGGAAGGGTTTGGTAATGTAGTCTGCTCCTCCCACATTAAAAGCTTGAACCTTATCAAACACCTCGGTCAGGGCGCTGATAAAAATAACGGGCACCGACGCACTAACTTGATCCTGCTTAAGCAGGCGGCAAACCTCATACCCATCCATCTCCGGCATCATCACATCCAGCAAAATCAAGTCCGGTGGCAGTTCGCGAATGGTTTTCAGCGCGATCGCCCCGTTGATTGCTTCTCGAACCGCATACCCTTCGTGGGTGAGCACTGCTGAGAGGAGACGGAGGTTATTTTGATTATCATCGACAATCAGAACCGTTGATGTGTTAGACACCTGCGTCGAAATTCCCATACTGATTCCAAATACGGTACGCCATGTTGCAAGAAACGGGGTAGAGCGCCCAGCCTTCTAATTGATAGGCGTTAGACTCAATCCAGCTTGTCGCAATGGGGGTTGAGTCAAGATAGGGAAAGACCCGGTGGGTCGCCATTAGATCTTTAAGAGCCAGATATCTAAAAGCCAGTTGAGCAGTGGGCTGATGTGTAGCTGTCCCCAACAAAAGATTGAGTCAAGCTTATCGGAAAAACACATCGGGAAATCTGACACTCAACTTCAGATGTCGCAATCCGCCGAAAGTTTCGGACGGGTCGCAAGTCAGATTTCTTGTATATCAACCACTCCAGAAATACCAGGTGCGGTGAGCAATCTGACCAAAGCTATCTCTATGCCATCAGTTTATCCACGGGCTGTGACAGGTGCCACAGCAGCCAGATGTCGTGATGTGTCGATCTACAAGGAATGATGTCCATTACACCAGGCTGATTTAGGTTACCCAACTACCGATAGAACTCACCGCCGCAGATCGGTCTTACTTATTTGCCAAGAGAAGACCTGAGGTATTCTAAAGCCAGAAGTTGGGGTTGTGGCTGTGGACATTTAAGGGCTCAATGTTGCCAATTTTGGTAGGGTTTTTGGCTGGCCTAGCGACAGGCATTGGTGGGCTGGGCTGGCAGCGCCGCCGGAGACGCAATCGGCGCAGAGCAAATCTCCCAGAAACTATAAGCGTGCCCGATCAATTAGCTCAAATACTGCCATCGGCTTTCCAACCGGAGGCACTGGCTAAATCGTCTGTTGGGGAGCCGTCTGAGTCGGCGCTTGGGCTTAGTCGCCGTCTAAGGGCGCTGGAGCGATCGCTGCTGGCCGCCCCCGTTGGATTTCTGACTATTGATGGTGAAAATCAATTGTCTTGGTTCAATCCCCGCGCCGCTGAGCTATTGCAAATTGATCGGCAGCAGTTTAAGACCCCTAGGCTATTTTTGGAGGTAGTGCGCTCCTACGAGCTGGATCAGCTTGTCGAACAAGCCCGACGCACCCAGACCCACTGCCATGCTGAGTGGACCTTCCACGCTGCCTCTCCCGATCCGGTGGATTTATCTGCGAGCATTTCTACCCCCTTGCGGGGACACGCCTTTCCCATGGGCAACGGCGAAATTGGCGTATACATTGAAAGCCGCCAAGAAGCCATGCGGCTGGTGCAGCAGCGCGATCGCTGGACATCTGATGTCGCCCACGAGCTTAAGACTCCCCTCACCTCCATCCGGCTGGTGGCCGAAACCTTACGCTCCCGCGTACCCACTTCCCTACAAAACTGGCTGGATCGTCTCTTAAACGAAACTATTCGGCTGAGCAATCTGGTTGACGATTTACTTAATCTTAGTCAGCTTGAAGATCATCACTTTCAGGGCATTAAGCCCAGACAGGTAGACCTGCCCAAACTGGTGCAGTCCGCGTGGCAAAGCCTAGAGCCATTGGCCATGATCAAGCACTTATATCTGGGCTATGACGGACCGCCGCAGCTTGTCGGACAGCTTGATGAGTCCCTGGTCTATCGGATGATTATCAACGTCTTAGATAATGCGATTAAGCATAGCCCGCCCCGCAGCGAAATCCAGGTCAGGCTGACGGCGGATGCCGATCGCTCAGGTTCACTGCTGCTAGAGGTGATTGACTGCGGCAACGGGTTTATCGAAAAAGATTTGCCCTATATTTTTGATCGGTTCTACCGGGCAGATCCCTCTCGGCGGCGAGATACGCCTGCTGCAGTCTCTTTAGCATCGGAGACTCTAGGAACCCAATCGCCAGAAACGTCTTTAGAGAAACCGCCCAAAAAACCGCCAGAAAAATTATCAGAGGTTGATAAAAATGGTTCATCGCGGAGCCGAGGCGGCACGGGTTTGGGGCTATCAATCGTGCGACAAATCGTTGAAGCGCACCAAGGCCATATTCAAGCCCGCAACCATCCTCAGACCGGGGGAGCCTGGCTAAAAATTTATCTGCCTCAGTCAGACCTCGCCGCGATCGCTGATTCAGCCTCTTCTACATCAGTCCCATCCGGCTAGGGCAAGGCTGCGCTAGGGAGAGATGCAGTCGCGTGCCGTTTAGGATCTTTTGAGTGTACACCAACAGACTCACAATCCGCCCGAACCTTTCAGTCAGCTACTGTATTACCCAATGTGACGATTTATCTGGTTGTGCAAACTTTTAGAAATATACTGTTAAACCTGAGAGGCAGACGCCATAAGGGTTTCAGGTAAAGATTGGCTCAGGGGTGCGATCGCGCCCCTGAGCCAATCTGACTGCAGTTCAAAATCCCAGCAGGGAACACATATGTCGGAACAAGCAAACGCTACGGTCATCATCACAGGAGCATCTTCGGGAGTGGGCCTCTGCGCTGCCAAAGCCCTGGCGGAGCGCGATTGTCATGTGACTATGGCGTGCCGCGACTTAGCCAAAGCCGAACGGGTTGCCCAAGACGTCGCCATCCCGCCGGAGCGTCACACTATCATTCACCTAGATTTGGCCTCCCTCAAAAGCGTAGAGCAGTTTGTGGCCGACTTTCGAGCCGCAGGCCGGCCTTTACGTGCCCTGGTGTGTAATGCCGCCGTTTATCTGCCGCTGCTAAAAGAGCCAATGCGGAGCGCAGACGGCTATGAGCTAAGCGTGGCCACCAATCATCTGGGCCACTTCTTGCTGTGCAATCTGCTGTTGGAAGACTTAAAGCACTCTACGGCAGCCGATAGGCGCTTGGTGATTTTGGGTACGGTCACCGCCAATCCCAAAGAGCTGGGCGGCAAAATTCCCATTCCGGCTCCGCCTGATCTGGGGGATCTCAGCGGTTTTGAGCAGGGCTTTAAAGCGCCCGTCGCCATGATTAACGGCAAAAAATTTAAATCAGGCAAAGCTTATAAAGACAGCAAGCTCTGCAATATGTTGACCATGCGGGAACTGCACCGGCGATACCACGACGAAACCGGCATTGTTTTCAGCTCTCTCTACCCGGGCTGTGTGGCAGAGACCCCTCTCTTTCGCAATCACTATCCTCTCTTCCGCAAGATTTTTCCGTGGTTTCAAAAAAATATCACCGGGGGCTACGTGCCCCAAGAACTAGCTGGGGAGCGGGTTGCTGCTGTCGTGCTCGATTCAGACTATCAACAGTCTGGAGCCTATTGGAGCTGGGGCAACCGTCAGCAGGACGGGCGTCAGTCTTTTGTGCAAGAAGTCTCTAACGAAGCCAGCGATAACGATAAGGCTAAAAGGCTTTGGCAACTTAGCCAAAAGCTGGTGGGGCTTACCTAAGTGACTCACCGCTAGAGACAGTCACTCTTTGGGTACGTCAGAAATTTTGTGTAAGTGCAAAGCATCTTGCTCGCGTATTGCCAGAAGCGACCCAGAAACGATTGAGATGGTCGCACTTAATTTATACAGAACTAAAACACTTTCTACCCTGCGGCTATTAAAGCCACTTGAAATAGCTGTTATATCCGCTCCCGCTCCCCTAGCCAACAGGACTGAGCCCGGGTACTTTAGTCAGGCTTCTAAGGCTAATAGATGACATGCTCTGGGGGCGTAGCGGCTGTTATAGTACGACAGGTTGCCTCTGCAACCTGCCCGAT
>JBCDFX010000341.1:0-4897 GCA_039177155.1 Cyanobacteria bacterium P01_H01_bin.119 | reverse complement strand
GCTGGCAATTTCCAGATGGTTAGCGCCTGCTGGCAATTTCCAGATGGTTAGCGCCTGCTGGCAATTTCCAGATGGTTAGCGCCTGCTGGCAATTTCCAGATGGTTAGCGCCTGCTGGCAATTTCCAGATGGTTAGTGCCTGCTGGCAATTTCCAGACGGTTAGCGCTTCTGCAACTAACCGATAGGAGCTTTAAAAAAACTTTCGCTTTCCATTAGGATAAACCGTCGATAAATTAGTGCGAGCCATAGCGATTTGATCGTCGCTAAGCTGCGCCCCCGTCAGATCTGCGCCGCTTAAATTTGCCCCTCTTAAATTGGCATGGGTCAAACAGGCATAATTGAGATTTGCGCCCCGCAAGTCCACTCCCTCCAGATTGGCATAGCTAAAGTAAGCCCGACCCAGCTGAGCATTCTTAAAGCTGGCCTGGGTCAAGTCAGTGCGACCAAAAATTGCATTTGAGAGATCTGCATCCTGAAAATTGGCTCGCTGAAGCTTTGACTGAGTGAAATTGGCATCTACCAAAGTCAATCGCTGTAGATTTAGCGCAGTCAGCGTCTGATTTGAAAAATCTCGCTGCCCCTTGACATACAGCATCTGAATATCCTTAGCCGCCCATTTTTTTTGACGGCCAGGCTGATTCATCGTACTTGGCCCTAACCCGTTGCGAGACTGACTCCGTCCCCGCCCCAGGCCAGAATGCCCCATAGACCCCATCCCTGAAGCAGAGGACTTGGAAGCGGCCCGGGCCCGCCGCGCTCGAATCGCCTCCGCCATTCGAGACGACGGCGACGATGGCGACGTCATATCTTCACTGGGGGAGCTAATCGGCCCGGAATACGGTCCCGTGTTTGAATCAGCGCCGGGCGACTTGGATGAACTAGTCACCGGGAACGCCATATTTTGAGCTAGGCTCTCCAGGTATGGCTCTAAATCTAAATCGCGGAAAATAGCATCGGCAGATTGGTAGCGATGCCGAACAGAAATCTCCAGCATTTTTTGGAGCACGGAGGCAAAGTGATCGCTAATGTCAACTCTGTCGCGCCAGAGCAGTTCGCCAGTGGTCGGGTCATAGGCCAGATCCTTAGGCGACTTACCCGTAAGCAAATACACACAGGTCACGCCGATGGCGTAAATATCGCTGGCATACACCGGGCGCAGGGCCATTTGCTCCGGGGGGGCGTAGCCTGGTGTGCCAATGGCATAGGCGGTTAGAGCCGTTTGCTCAGATGCTGTAGTCGCCGCGGGGCTGATTTTATCTTTAACGGCGCCAAAGTCGATTAGCACCAGCTTTTTGTCTTGCTCACGACGAATCAGGTTAGCGGGTTTGATATCTCGGTGGATAACTTCTTGGCTGTGAACGTACTGCATCATCGGCAGCACTTCGCTCAAAAACTGCTTGACGCCCGCTTCAGTGAAGGGCCCGCCGCGCTTGACCTCTTGCTGGAGGGTAAGGCCGCTAATAAATTCTTGGACAAGATAAAATTCGCTTTCGGTTTCAAAATAATCTAGCAGGCGGGGCAGTTGGGGATGGTTGCCGATTTTGCCCAAGGTTTTGGCTTCTCGCCGAAATAGG
Organism: Cyanobacteria bacterium P01_H01_bin.119; assembly: GCA_039177155.1. Taxonomy (GTDB): domain Bacteria; phylum Cyanobacteriota; class Cyanobacteriia; order Phormidesmidales; family Phormidesmidaceae; genus JBCBZT01. The sequence continues at coordinate 3,323 of JBCDFX010000341.1, read as the reverse complement.
TCTCGCGCCATATCCAGCATATGAGGCGCGTCCGCAGAGGGCCGGAGCTGCTTAATTACGCAGGGAGGACGCCCCGGCAAGGATTCGTCTCTGGCGAGAAAAGTTGCACCAAAGCCGCCTTTACCCAGCGCTTTGCCAATCCGGTAGCGATCGCGTAGACGTAGGTCAGCGCCGCAACTTTGACACTTTTGGGCGGTAGATGGATTTTTGGGCCGGGAACAGGCAGGGTTGATACAGTAGCTCATGCAGCTTCGCCGAACGCTCTAACCGCCAATGACACGCGTATTGACGCATTATCTAAAATCAGATGAATTAACGATGGTCTCACTGAGACTGTAGGAGATTGATCATCAGCACTGTAGATTCTTCCAGAGCTGCTGCATCCAGAAATCAAACTGACAGCTTTTCAGACTAGCTAGGCCAAACCGACCGGGTCAGGCTAGCTGGAAACCAGACCGACTGGAGCCAGACTAACTTGAATCAGAAGATACTGGCGACGCTGAATCAGCCTCTTACACCTGGTTATCGTTAGGTTACTTTAATTATTCCCCGAAACGAAGAGGGGTATAGGCCATATCCCCAAATCAAGCTTGAAGAGTTGCTGAAGACACAGCCGATTAAAACAGTTCTCTGCAAACTTCGCACATGGTTTAAGGGCGATCGCATTAGCAGCTACAGCTTTGGCCACAGATTTACCGAATATTCTCCCAAAAAAATAACGAAAATACGCTGCGATTTAACTCCGACTAAAGCCATTTACCAGAACAAATCTCAAAATAAATCCCAGGGGCAATCTTCAGAGTAGGTCTAAGTAAACCTACTGATTTCTAGTCTAGCGGATCGACACTGAGGGATGGCCTCTGTCAACAGGAGTTGACAGTCTGCGTCGAACCAGCCGGCGCGCTCTCCGTGCTGCCCAAAAATGATCAAGGTTCTAATGCGTCCAGTGAAAGCGATAAAATAAAGCGGCTCTCACGATTCTTCACTCATATAGACAACAGCGCGATGCGGATTTCTCTAAACTGGCTGCGAGAACTGGTAGATTTTGACCTTACGCCAGAGGCGCTGGCGGATGCTCTAACTATGGCCGGGTTTGAGGTAGAAGAGATTGAAGACCGCCGCACTTGGGCCTCTGGCGTTGTTGTGGGAAAAGTGCTTCAGCGTGATCCCCATCCCGATGCGGACAAGCTCAGCGTCTGTCAGGTCGATATTGGCGGCGATTCGCCTTCTAATATTGTGTGCGGTGCCGCCAATGTAAACGCCGGAATCACAGTAGCGGTAGCAACAGTAGGCACCCATCTACCGATCATTGATCTGACTATCAAAGCCCGCAAAGTGCGCGGAGTATCCTCAGAGGGGATGATTTGCTCCCTGGCAGAGATTGGCCTAGCTAAAGAATCAGAGGGCATCCATATTTTTGAGCAAGCGGGGTTGAGCGTCGGTGAAGATGCTCGTCCCGCCCTAGGGCTAGACGATGTAGTGCTGGATTTGACCTCGACAGCAAACCGGGCAGATGCCCTCAGTATGGTGGGCATCGCGCGGGAAGTGGCCGCAATTACGGGGGCAACCCTAAAGGTGCCAGACGCACCTAGCCCTCAGGTCTCCGGAGAAGAAACGTCAAAGCTCGAAATCGCCCTTGCAGACGACAAAGCCTGCCCCATTTATATCGGCACCGTGCTGGAGCAGATCCAGATAGGGCCATCGCCTCTATGGTTGCAGCAGCGACTACAGGCGGCGGGAACTCGGCCTATCAGCAATATTGTGGATATTACTAACTATGTGCTGCTGGAGTGGGGGCAGCCCCTGCACGCGTTTGATCGCGATCGCCTCCAATCTGCGGCCCAGTCTGTAACCCAGTCGAATCTGACCATTGGCGTCCGCCTGGCTAGGGCTGACGAAACTCTAGTGACTCTAGATAGCCAAAAGCGTCAACTAGAAGCTGAAACCTTACTGATCACCGCCAACGATTTGCCCGTCGCTTTAGCCGGAGTGATGGGCGGGGAAGCCACCGAAGTTTATAACGGCACCCAGGCGGTGATGCTGGAGGCGGCCTATTTTGACCCGGCGGCGATTCGTCGCTCGGCCCGCAGTCAGGGCCTTAGAACCGAAGCCTCCGCCCGCTATGAAAGAGGCGTCAATCCTGCAGAGCTAGAAGCGGCTTGCAACCGAGCCGTGCAGCTGATGCAAACTTTGGCGGGAGCGGTAGTGGTGACTCAAGTGCGCGATCGCACCCCCAGCGGCGAGATTACCCCGACCCGCACCCTGAGTCTGCGGCTGAGCCGGGTGAATAAAATACTGGGTCCAGTTAAAACGAGCCCAGTCACCGCAAGCCCAGTCACTACAAGTCCAGTCACCGCAAGCCCAGTCACCGTCGCCAACGGGTTAGGCAGCCTAAGCCAGCAGGATGTGGAAACGGTGCTAGAAAAACTGGGCTGTCAGGTCGAGGCTGACGGCGAGGGCACCTGGCAGGTGACGGTGCCGCCCTACCGCTACCGCGACCTAGAGCGAGAAATTGACCTGATTGAGGAAGTGGCGCGGCTCTACGGCTACGACAACTTTGCCGATACGCTGCCCAGCGCAGCCAATGCGGGATTGCTGTCGCCAGAAGCAGCCCTGGCCCGCCGCGTGCGAGAAGGGTTTCGCTCAGCCGGACTGACAGAGCTAATGCACTACTCGGTCACGCGCCCGGCCGCCCCAAATCAGGTGGTAATTGCGAATCCACTGTTTTCTGAGTATTCGGCGCTGCGCTCAGGCTTAATTGACGGTCTAATTGATGCTTTTCAGTTCAATTTAGAGCAGGGCAATGGCCCTTTAAATGGATTTGAGCTGGGCCATATTTTTTGGGCAGACGAGTCTGGACATCACGAGGCGGAAGCTCTAGGCGGGGTGATTGGGGGCGATCGCCGCTTGGGTCAGTGGGTTAGCGCGGGGCAGGCTCAGCCCATGACCTGGTTTGAAGCTAAAGGCATTTTAGAAGCGGTCTTTGAGCGCATTGGTTTAGCGGTCGAGTTTCGCCCCGATAGTGACGATCAGCGACTGCATCCCGGTCGCACGGCGTCTCTCTGGGTGCGAGGCCGCACCCGACTGGGGACATTTGGGCAACTTCATCCCCAACTGCGCCAGTCCCGCGACTTACCCGAAGCCGTCTACCTATTTGAGCTAGATTGGTCAGTTATTGTGATGTGCCTTGCGCCAACTAAGCGGGGAGCCGCAACGGTCTTCAAGTCCTATTCGACCTTTCCCGCCAGCGATCGCGACATTGCCTTCTATGCCCCAACTGAGGTATCCGTTGGTGATTTGGAGCGGCTAATTACCAAAACCGG
>JBCDFX010000340.1:0-4900 GCA_039177155.1 Cyanobacteria bacterium P01_H01_bin.119 | reverse complement strand
CGCCCCAGAGCGCACGGCCGCTCCCGCAATGCCTAAAACTTCGCGACTGCTGCCGGTTGCCGTTTTGCAGGCGCTGAGTACCAGCATTTCTAAGCGACTCGTATCTTCAGCCTCGATCTGCCGAAACAGGGTGCCTAGGGTATCTAGGTCAACCCGATCGTCCGCAGCCAGAATAAAGGTATTTTGCCGATTGCGACCAAATTCGCCATGGGTCGCCAAATGAACAACGGCATAGTCTGACTCACGGAGCTGGCGGCCCAGGGCCTTCGCCGTAAACGCTTCATCTCGCAGCAGCGTCGTGGGAGCGGCAGTCGCCTCAATCGTATCCAGTTCCTTGTTCACATTGGGCAAGGGACCATAGGTGCTCGCTTCGCTGGGGGGCGGGTCAGTCAGGCTAGCGGCTAAAATTTGGAGATTTTCTTGCGCGGGCAACGGCTGAGGATCGCGCACCTCTAAACCAAGAATTAGAGAAACAGCGTACTTTTCGGCTAACCAGCTTTCCCCATCATGTAGCGCTGCCATCGGTAACAGCCGGAGTTTGCCATCCAGCACAAAAATCAGGGTTTTGATCCTGTCAGGACTAACCAAGCCCGCATCCACCGCTGGCTTCAGCAGCCAGTCATAAACTTGGCGGCTGTATTGAAAGGTATTGGCCCCGGTAACTAAAGCCGTGCGGAATTGGGTAAAGGTTTCATCCACCCGTGGCCGGGGAGCCGGGGCCGAGTAATGCACCAGGTCTGACTGCTGCGGCACTTTGAGGATCACTTCGAGGCGATCGCCCAGCATCGCGGTGTACAACACGGCAGCAGTGGTGTCGGTTTTATCCACGGCTTCGTCAATGCTGACGCGATCGCGCCCGACTTCGGTACAGGGCGCTTGGAAATAGTCGTCTAGTTCCGCCACTTGCAGGGCTTCGATCACGTCTCGGGCCTGGCGCAGATAGGCCTGGTTTTGAGGGGTATCGGCTTTGAGGTTGGCACTCATCGAGAATTCCGGCACCGTGGTCAGGAGCAGAGAGGCTAATTCCCGGTAAATCGGTTCTATGGTGTCGCGAAACGAAAACCGCACATCAGGGTTGGTGGTGACCAGATTATTGCGAATGGTGTCTAGGGTATTGAACGCTTCGGTATAGGCTTGAATGGCTGGCTCGGTTTGTCCCTGGGCTTGATAGCTGCGCCCCAATTGCCAATACCAGCGATAGTTTAGGTCGTCAGCTTGGATGGGTTTAGCCAGTGCTAGCGCTTGCTGGGCGAGGGCAACGGTGTCGCTGTATTGGTCCGTCTGTTCGTACAAATGCGCCAGGGTGCCTAGAATGAGTGATTGAGCGCGGGCATCACCCAGGGTTTCGGCTTGGGCTTGGGCCGTTGCCAACAAGGCCCCAATTTCGGACCAATTGGGGTCAATCACGTCGCGCTCTGTATTGACCGTGATCAGATTTTCGGCCAAGCCCACGTAGCCATAAATAGCGGTTCTACCCGGTGGGAGCTCTGCCAAGCGATCGCGAACGGTGGGATAAAAGCGAATGGCCGTGTCCCATTGGGCCACAATCGGGTTCGTGAGCAGTTGCATCACGTTTAAGCGCGCTTGGATGCCCAGCACCCCGTCATCCAGACTGGCAGCCTCTTGGTAATAGGCTAAGGACTGCTGCGCATGGCGTAAGGCCGCAGCGCTGCTAATTTGCTCAAATGCGACCTTAAATCGCCCTTGTTCTAAATTGCCTAGGCTGAGGGTCGTCGCTGCCACTAGGGACGGATTATCCAGCGCTTGGGCGATCGCTAAACTCTCCTGCAGAGCGGTTCCCGCCTTCTCTAACTCGCCAATGGCGCGTAAACTGTCTCCCAGCTTACGCAAAATTTTAGTTTTGAGTGCAGAGTCTGGTTGCGCCTCGACCTCCCCTTGCAAATCACGCAGGGTGCGAAACACCTGTTGATAGAGCCCCTGAGACTGCTGGGCCTGAACCTGGTGTAACCGACTGAGGGCCTGCCGCTCAAAATCACCGAGTTGGGTATAGAGATCGGTGGTTTGCTGCCAGGTGTCGATCGCCGCCAAAAAGTCGCCGCGAGCAAATTGCAGCTTGCCGGCCACGTCGAGCAGTTGGGCTTGCACCAGGGCAGAAATTTCTTGTCCGGCTAAGTCGGTATTGGCCTGCTGCAGCACCGTTGCGGCGGCCTCCCAGTCCCCCAACTGTTGATAGGCCAGGGAGAGATTGCTGCCCGCGATCGCTGCTTGTCGGACATTGCCCTGAGCCTGATAACCCTGTTGGGCCTGCTGCAATAAGTCGATGGCCTGTTGATATTGCCCCTGCTGATAGGCCGTTTTGGCCTGGGCGTCTAAGCTGGAGGCGGCCTGGGCAATGACCACGGGAGCAGGGGTTGTCGAAGGGGGGAGCTGAGCGATCGCGGGTGGCCCCAGCAAACAAAGCAGCAAGGTGGCAAACCCTAAGCACCAGTAACGAAATGAGGCTCGTTTAGCCATGGTTGGACGATCCTAAAAATCAGGGGCAAGGAGCAGACAGGGGGAATGGGGCACGACTAGAGACCGGAAATCTCGTAGTTGAACGACAGGCTTCCCTTAAACCGGCCAGGATCTCCCCTGCTCCCCTTAACAAGGGGGGTGGCAACAGTCGGGGAGATCGAACGCACAGTCAACATTTTCACCAGTCGATAAAGGGCCACTTAAAAGAAAGAAAATCCGAGACTAAAGTACAGTCCCTGTTCTTGCAGGGAAGTGCCATCCCCGTCGTCATCAATCAGGGGAATCCCCCAGTCCAGGCGAAATGCCGCCTGGTTTTCGAGGCGCACCAGCAGTCCCGTACCAATCCCCAGCAGGGTATTGTCATCGGGATTTGGACCCCGACTATTCCAGCCGTAGCCGCCATCGATAAACGGAGTGAGTTGCACGATGGTGTCGCTATCTTCGGCTCGCCAAACGGGAATGCGAGCCTCTACCGAGAGGTTTAAACCGTTGTCTGCCAGCAGCGTATCTTGGCGATACCCGCGCACGGTGGCTTGCCCTCCCAGGCTAAACTGCTCCGACGGCAACAGGGCATCGGGCGAGAGCTGCAGCCGACCGCGCACGATCAGGGGCGTATCGGGTGCGAGCTGCTTTACCCATTGTCCTTGGCCCAACCAAGCAAAGAACTGACTATCGGGGATATCGCCATCATTCACAGTGGCATCAAACGCATCCACCCCGAAACTAAAGAGCGATCGCAGCGCCATCACGCCGTCTGTGTCCCGCTTGACCCATTCCTGCAAAAAGCGGAGCGCCGTAACTTTGGTTTCCCCATCGTTATTGGCTCCCGGCGATAAGGGAAAGCCCTCATCATCGATAAAGGTTTGAGACGTTTCGTAGGAACCAATAAGTCCCAGGGTCAAATCTTGATTCAGGGTTTGAATGATGGGTTGACGATAGGTGAGTTCCAGCACTTCCGCTTCAGAACTAATGTTTAAGGCCGCGCCCAAATCATCCACCAAGTCACTGTCGGTTCGGCCATAGGACAAGGTGATGGAACCGTTTTGCGGATTCACGGGGATGGTGTAAAAGGCATCGAGTTCGCCGCCGCCATCACTGCGGCTGTAGCTCAGAGTCAGAGCATCGCCAAAGCCTGTCAGGTTTCGTTCATTCACCTGTACCCGCCCCCGCACACTGCCCACGGCTGGGTTGCGATTGTTATCGAGGGAAAAGCCCACATCAAAGCTGTCGGCCTCTACCACCGTTGCTACCAACAAGTTCGTGCCGGGGGCTGTGCCTGCTTGCAAATCGGCAGAAATACTCTCCACCAAGGGATTGAGCTGTAGTAATTGCACCTGCTCTAATAAGTCATTGATTTGCAGCGGCGTGCCAACGCCTTGATTCAGCCGACTGCTGATATAGGCTGGTTTCAGCTTCCAGGTGCCCTCAACGACGATGTCTTCCACGCTGCCTTCCACCGCCTCTAGCTGAATCACGCCATCCGTGGAAGATTGCGGCGGCAGCACCGCACCCGAGGTGACATAGCCGTTATCGACATACAGTTGGGTGACCGCATCGCGGGCCGCTTGCACCTCAGTAAAGGTGATGGGCCGATCGCGAAAGGGGGCGGTCACTGCATCAAACTCTGCCTGCGTAAAGACGGTACTGCCCGTGACCACAAATTGCTCAACGACGATGGTGGCTCCGGTTTCGGGCAGCGGGGTTTCCGGTAGGGGAACGGGCTCAAAGTCTGGCCCCAGCAGCTCTTCTGGCGGCGGCAGATCTTCGGGCAAGGGCTCTAAGTCGGGTAGAGGTTCCAGGCTGGGCGGCGTTAAATCTGAACTGCGCGGTAGGGGAGCGGTAGTCTGAGCCAACATCGATTCGGCTTTGGGTGCTAGCGCTTCATCTTCGATAACGGCAGGAACTGCCGCTTGAGCCGCGAGGGGCAGGCCGGTAATCAAGGCGATCGCTATCCCCGTCGATGAACGGAGCGGCCAACTCCCCCGTGGGCGGGCCAGCGATCGCTGGGACACGGGCGATCGCCTTTTTTTCAGTCGCTTTGGTTTCGTCATCGATAGATTACTCACACCTGCACACAAGCTTTACACCAGTTTTCAGACTCTTAATTTCCAGCCAAATTCAGAAGTGGAGTTTCAAATTCTGTTTTTACCTCACCGCCTGCGGCACCTCTCCTTGGCAAGGAGAGGTTTAACCAGACTCCGGTCCCTCTCCTTAAGTTGGCATAGCCTGCCCAGAGGGCATAGGAGAGGTTAGGTGAGGTTTTCCCAAACATGCAACACTCCATTTTTAACCCTTTAACCTTCATCCAGATTCAGAAATGGAATTTTCAACTCTGCCCCGACCTCACCGCCTGCGGCACCTCTCCTTCTCAAGGAGAGGTTTAACCAGACTCCGGTCCCTCTCCTTGTGGAAGGAGAGGTTAGGT
>JBCDFX010000339.1:0-4916 GCA_039177155.1 Cyanobacteria bacterium P01_H01_bin.119 | reverse complement strand
GGGTAAATGAAGTCGCCATCGGCCGGCTCACCGTCCCAATGGATTCGCTGCAGCGAGGCAGACGCCGCGCCCGGTCGGCGCGTTAAAATTCGTCCGGCATGGACGCTCATTAGGGCCGTTAGCGCTAGCACCAGGGTTTGCCCCCAGCTCACCAGATGCAGGATCAGCGTTCCTAACCATAAAAAAATTAGGGTCAGCGCTGCTTTACGTCGCCGTCCCCCATAGCCACCGTAGAGATATTCGTCCTCAAAACTATCGGTCTCGGATAGAGAGGACTTGTAAAGATCCGCCATAAATTCAGGTCTGCGCGTTACGGGTAGCAACGTCTTAACGCGATCGCCTACTCAGGTCCGGCAAGGTTAAGGTCACCCCCGTCTCCAGCATAGAGGACTGACCCTTACTCCTGTTAGTCTCAGGGCCACCACTTCTGGCGCTAACTGATTAAATTCTGGCAAAATCGGGCATTCTAGAGACGGATTGGCCCTATTGGCACCACCACCGACGGCTCTATGCTGTCAGAGACAGCGCTGAAATCGCAAACATGTTTTATTGTTGGGGGCAGTTGAAGGGCGACTTGTCGGGAAAGCAACCGTTACCAACCCGCTCATCAATCGAGCATCTATTCACAAGCATTAACTAAGGATCTCGGCTATGTTCACCCTTGAGCAAATTAAGCCTGCAGCCAAACAAGAAATCGGCGTCTATATGCCCTACTACCAGGGCACCAAACGCCAAGCGCTGCCCTATGCCATCGGCCTCTATAAGCAGGGCAACTTAGAAGGTGAGCGGACGATTGAAGGGGGAGAGAGCATTCCGTTTCTGGCAACCTGGAATACGTCTATGCTGCCCGCTGACCTCACCCAGTGTCGGATTCAGTTCGACGGGGATGCGGATTTAAGCTACGAAGTCACCATGGCCACCTTTGAATTTGTCGATTTTTTAATTGATGTGGTCTATGCACTCCGCCGCAAGCGTCCCGCCGATTTTACAAAAACGTTTTATCGCAAATTGCTGCGTCAAGAGGAATAATTCCAAAAAATGCCGGTGCGTTTTGAGGCTCAATCTCTATTCTTAGGCAGGTCGCTATTCAGGTCGAGTGCGGCCTTTATGCTGAATGGGGCCGTGCTCGGCTGGGCTGGCATCCTGCTGGGGCTGGGCGGTGCTCCTGCGATCGCCGATAGCTGCTGGTACTTTGATCTGGGGAACCTGCTGGAGTCTGCCAATCGAAATATTGAAGACGGCGTTATTGTGGTCGGTCAGATCTCCGGTAGACCCTACCAGGTGATTATTCCCGGTGACGATTTGACGACCCTTGAGCAGGTTCAACAGTGCATCCCAGATGCGTTTATCACGCGCTCTCGCTTTGGGGCCTATATTCAAGCGGGTGCCTTCGACAATCGAGGCGATGCGGAAACCGTGAGAGCGTTTCTGCGATCGCGTCAGTATGATGCGCGGGTGATTTATTTTCCCTGATTTATTTTCCCTGGGCTTATTTCTCCGGCATGGGGGCGACTGTGGAGCGAGACAAGACCGAACGTGAAACGACGATTTTATTTGTTGACAGCGCTGGGAGCTTTGGCAACGGCAATTTGGGGCGATCGCGCCCAGGCTCAAGATGCTATTACAGTACGCGCCAATCGCTGGTTGGAAGTGCGTCAACTCTCTGGGCAGACCTTTACCGTGGCAGGGGGGCAGCGTCAGTCGGGGCGCATTGGCCAGCGGCTGCAAAGAGCTGGAGACGGCATCAGCACCCGTCGTAACGCCTCGGCGATTTTGGCCATTGATACCACAGTGGGCTTTATTCAGGTTTCTGAAAATACCGACCTAGAAATTGTCCGAATGCGCAGCACGGCCCGGGGAGGCCGAATTACAGAACTGATTGTTCGTCGCGGGCAGGCCCGGGTGCAGACCCGCCCGTTCACCAATCCGGATACCCGGCTGGATCTGCGTACCCCTGCCGGGGTGAGCGGCGTGCGGGGCACAGTTTTTGGCATTTCAGTTCACCCCGACGGCAGAACGGGCGTTGCCACCGAAGAGGGGCAGGTGATTTCGGCAGCCGAGGGAACGGCGGTGGAGGTGGATGCGGGGCTGCAAACTTTGATTTTTCCGGGCGAGGCACCGCTGCCGCCCACGCCGCTGCGAGACGATCCGCAGTTGAACTTGCAGATGCTTAGAGCAATTGATAACCAGCAAGTCGAAATTATCGGGCGCACCGACCCGGTCAATCTATTGATCTTCGAGGGTGAAGCTCAAGTGCTTGAGCGCTCAGGCGATTTTCGATTAACGGTGCCGTTACCCAGCGATCGCAATATTCAGTTAACGGTGCTGACGCCCTTGGGCACTGAGCAGGTTTATCGTTTGAGAGTGCCCTGATTTCGCTCTTCCAGCCCCGATCAGCTACCCTGCACTGGATCTGCGCTACAGGTTACTATGCACGGCGTCCCCTGCCCCTTATGCTTGATCTGTAAATATAGCTTTGGTCAGATTGCGCGCTTCACCGAGCATTGCTGGAGTGATTGGCATAAAAGCAATCCGACTTGCAACCCGTCCGAACCTTTCGGTGGATTGCGATGACATATTAAGACCTAAGCACTGAGACTTTGAACCGAGGTTCTGTTAAATAAAGGGGCAGGTAAAGGGGCACCATGCGAATTTTGTTTGTGGCAGCGGAAGCGGCTCCACTCGCTAAAGTGGGCGGTATGGGAGACGTAATCGGTTCTCTGCCCAAATTTTTGCGGGCCATGGGCCACGATGTCCGTATTTTTATGCCTTACTACGGATTTTTGCCAGAGAAACTCAAAATTCCTAAAACTCCGGTGTGGGCTGGCGATGCCATGTTTCAGAGTTTCTCCGTGTATGAGACGACGTTTCCCAAATCCGATGTGCCGCTGTATTTAATGGGGCATCCCGCCTTTGAGCCCCGGCGGGTTTACTTTGGAGATGACGAAGACTGGCGATTTACCTTTTTTGCCAACGGCGCGGCTGAATTTGCCTGGAACTATTGGAAACCTCAAATCATTCACTGCAACGACTGGCACACGGGCATGATTCCGGTGTGGATGCATCAGTCCAGCGATATTCAAACGGTGTTTACCATCCATAACTTGGCCTACCAGGGGCCGTGGCGCTGGCGGCTAGAGCAAATGACCTGGTGCCCTTGGTATATGGAAGGGCACAACACGATGGCCGCAGCGGTGCAGTTTGCCGATCGTGTCACCACTGTCTCACCCACCTATGCCCGGCAGATTCAGACCGCATCCTATGGCGAAGGTTTAGAAGGACTGCTGTCTTTTATCAGCGGCAAGATAAGCGGCATTCTTAACGGCATCGACACGTTTGACTACGACCCGGTTAAAGATCCCATGCTGAGCCAAAATTTCTCTGGAGATAATCTGGAAGGGCGGCGGGCCAATAAGGTGTCTCTGCAGGAGGAAATGGGGCTAGAAGTCAACTCTTCCGCTTTTGTTGTTGGCCTAGTGGGGCGACTGGTGGAGCAAAAAGGGTTAGATCTGGTGCTGCAGGTGCTCGATCGCTTTTTGGCCTATACCGATGCCCAGTTTGTCATGCTGGGTAAGGGCGATCGCTACTATGAAACCCAGTTTTGGCAGTTGGCATCCCGCTATCCGGGGCGGATGTCAACTTATGTACTCTACAGCGACAGCCTGGCGCGCAAAATTTACGCCGGGGCCGATGCCTTTTTGATGCCCTCCCGATTTGAACCCTGCGGCATTAGCCAGCTCTATGCCCTGCGCTACGGCTGCATTCCCGTTGTGCGACGCACTGGGGGCCTGGTCGATACGGTACAGCCTCACGATCCGATGGCCCAATCGGGCACCGGGTACTGCTTCGATCGCTATGAACCGCTGGATCTCTACACCAGCATGGTGCGGGCGTGGGAAGGCTTTCGCTACGCAGATCGCTGGGCCAAACTGCAGCAGCGAGCCATGGCCCAAGACTTTAGCTGGACCAAGTCAGCCTTGCAGTACATCAGGCTCTACAGCGAGGTGCTAGGGCTGACCTATGAAGAGCAAATTCCGGCGGAGTTTGGCGGCCAGTCGCCCGCTCAAATCGCCCCTTAAAGCTAACGGTTTGAGTGGTGAGTCGCACAGCTTATAACAGTCCCTTGTGTGAACTGCTATAAATTTCTTGCTTTGGCGGGATGACGCTGGGGTCAGCCCGTGAAATTCTGGAACTGTTTTGAGTATTTATGACTGTATTTTGGAATTTATGAATAATCTGATTCAAGAGATTCAATCTACCCTGGTTGACATCGTTGGCAATGCCGTTGAGTCGGTGCCTGCGCTGCTGGCGGCCCTGATTATTTTGGCGCTGACCCGCTACGGGGCCCAGCTTGCCAAAAAACTGGCTCGATCTTTTGCTGAGCAGGTGATTAGCAATCGCTCTCTGCAAACCCTGATGGTTCAGGTGGCAACCATTGCAGCCTGGATTACGGGAATTTTGCTGGCCCTGCTATTTGCCTTTCCTGACTTGGAGCTAGGAGATATTATCGGTCTGCTGGGTCTGGGCTCGGTGGCTATCGGCTTTGCCTTTCAGGACATTTTCAAAAACTTTTTGGCCGGTATTTTGATGCTGCTGCAGCAGCCGTTTAAGATTGGCGACCAGATTGAAATCGATGGCAACGAAGGCACGGTACAAAATATTTCCCTGAGAGCCACTGAAATTTTGACCTATCAGGGCGAGAAAATTCTAATTCCCAATTCCATTGTGTTTACCAGCAATCTTCAGGTGCAAACGGCCCTGCCCCAGCGTCGCACTGACTTGGACATTGGGGTTGATTACAATACGCCTTTGCCGATGGCCGTTGAAACCCTGTTAGAAGCTGCTAAGCAGGTGGATGGCGTTCAGTCTTCGCCGCCGGTAGAAGTCGATATTACGGGTTTTGGCGATAGCGCAAT